>NZ_JAFAVV010000586.1 GCF_019242285.1 Bradyrhizobium sp. | reverse complement strand
GGCTTTACCGTCAATGCGGTGATCCTGGTCGCCTCCGGCCTGCTCGGCCTCTTGCTGCTCTGGCCCAATACCGAACGCGCGCGGCTGTTGGCCACGCAATCCCCCGAGCCGAAATTCGCGTGATCTTGCTCCGCTGTAGCAGGGTGGGCTAAGGGCGCACAGGGCCCGTGCCCACCATTCTCCCGACAGCACGGCGTGTAACGGTGGGTACGCCTCGCCCTTGCTCTTGCGAGCGCTGGCGAAGCTTAGCGCACCCTACGCATCTACGCATCGTGTTTGCTTCACGACGCTGCCGCACCGAACTCCTTGGCTGCCTGCGCGCCGCGCAGCAGGCGGCCGGGGCGCGCGCCGGTTGCCACGCCGTCGCGCCGCGTCACCACGCCCGCGACGATGGTCGCGTCATAGCCGTCGACCTGCTGCAGCAGGCGGCGGCCGCCGACCGGCAGGTCGTAATGCACCTTCGGCGGATGCAGATGCAGCCGGTCATAATCGATGACGTTGACGTCGGCCTTGAAGCCTGGCGCGATCACGCCGCGGTCGTTGAGCCCGACCGACAGCGCAGTCTTGCGCGACTGCGCCGCCACCACGAACGGGATCGAGAGCTTCTCGCCACGGCTGCGGTCGCGCGTCCAGTGCGTCAACAGATAGGTCGGGAAGCTCGCATCGCAGATGATGCCGCAATGCGCGCCACCGTCGGAAAGGCCCGGCACCGAGCGCGGGTCCTGCAGCATCTCGCGCACGGCGTCGAGATTGCCCTCGGAATAGTTGACGAACGGCACATAGAGCATGCCGCGGCCCTCGTCCGACAGCATCGCGTCATAAGCGAGCTCTTCCGGCTGCTTGCCGAGCCGGCGCGCCTGCGGGCCGAGCGCATTCTCGCGCGGCTGCTCATAGTCCGGCGGATCGCCGAGCAGGTAGATCTTGTCGTAGTTCGGCCGGAAGAACAGCGGATCGTCGGTCGAACTGGCGGTCTCGGCGAGGATCGCCGCGCGGACCTCCGGCTGGCGCAGCCGCGCCACGCGCTCGGCGAGCGGCAGTTTGGCGATCGCCTTGTAGCTCGGATGGGTCTGGAACGGGTTGCGCGACAATTCCAGCCCGAGCAGCAGCCCGACCGGACGCGCCGCGACCTGCGCGGTGACGGTGAGCCCGCGCGCCGCCGCGGCGTTGATCTCGGCGAGCGCGCGCCGCCAGCGCTGCGGCTCGCGGTCGTTCTGGGCGAGGGAGAAGGTGATCGGGCACCTGGTGTTCTCGGCGATCCGCAACATCATCGGAAAATCCTCGTTGATGGTTGCGAGATCGAGCACGAATTGCAGCACGCTCGGGCCCGAGCCCTGCATGGCCTCCGCGATCGCGGTGAGCTCGTCCTCGCCGGCCTTCAAGGTCGGCGTGAAATCGCCGGTCGAGGTGCGGTGGTTGAGGGTGCGCGAGGTCGAGAAGCCGAGCGCGCCCGCGCGTACCGCCTCGCGCGCCAGCGCCGCCATGGCCTTGTTGTCCTCCGCCGTCGAGGGATCGCGCCGCGCACCGCGCTCGCCCATCACATAGACGCGCAGCGCCGCGTGCGGCAGTTGCGCGCCGACGTCGATGTCGAAATCGCGTTTCGACAGCCAGTCCATGTAGTCGGGAAAGCTCTCCCAGGCCCAGGGAATGCCGGCGCTCAGCACCGGCTCCGGGATGTCCTCCACGCCCTCCATGAGCTGGATCAGCCGCAGATGATCGTCCGGCCGGCAGGGCGCGAAACCGACGCCGCAATTGCCCATGATCGCGGTGGTGACGCCGTTCTGCGAAGAGGGCGTGATGTCCTGGCTCCAGGTCACCTGGCCGTCATAGTGGGTGTGGACGTCGACGAAGCCCGGCGTGACCAGTTTGCCCTTGGCGTCGATCTCCTCCTTGCCTTTCGCTGTGATCTTGCCGACTTCGACGATGCGGCCGTCCTTGACGGCGACATCGGCCTCGAACAATTCGCCGCCGCTTCCGTCGGCAAGTGTGCCACCGCGGATCACGAGGTCTGGACTAGCAGTCATGGCGTTCATCCCGGGTTTGTTGTGATTGACAGGTATCATCGGCCAGGCGCCGATGCTGTCAACCGCCGGGTGCGCCACTCAGGGCTGCAAGGCCGTATCGGTGGCGCGATCCTGTTGTTTCCGCTCGGTGAACGGCGCCAGCAGCACGGTCAGCGCCATGAACACGGCGGACGCGCCGAAGATCCAGTGCGGCGCGCTCTGGTCCATGATCCAGCCGAACAGCAGCGGGCTGACGATGCCGGAGAAATTGAATCCGGTGGAGACGATGCCGAAGGCGCGTCCCGCAGCGCCCGGAGGAGCCGCGTTGCGGACCAGCATGTCGCGCGAAGGGGCGATCACACCGCCGAGGAAGCCCGCCGCCGTCATGGCCGTCGTGAGCAGGACCTGCGGCAGCGCCACCAATGCGATCAGGAGCACGATGGCCGCGTTGATGCCGAAACAAACCGCTGCGACCTGTCCGTGGCGGTGCGTGTGGTCCGCCAAAAAGCCACCGGCAAGCACGCCAATGGCGCTTGCAGCCAAAAAGGCGGTCAGCGCGACGTTGGCCTTCGAAAACGAGATACCGTAGCCGTTCATCAGCGCCACCACGCCGAAATTGCTGATGCCGGCATTGGACAGCCCGAGCAGCGTGAAGAAAACCGTCAGCACGATCAGCGCTGGGGTGAGGATGTTCTGTTTCGGCGCCTTGCCGCAAACGCCCTGGTGGCGGCTGGTCCTGGCCTCGGGCACACCGAACACGATCAAAAGCAGCGCCACCAGCGGCCCGATTGCGCCCGACACGATCAACGCGCCAAC
>NZ_JAFAVV010000549.1 GCF_019242285.1 Bradyrhizobium sp. | reverse complement strand
AGTCGTCGTCGACGCGGCGATAAATCACATCCACCCGCTTGAGGCTCTCGGTGGTGCGCATGAACACCTCGTCGTTCTTGACGATGAGGTCGCGCCCCTCGACGAGCTCGATGCCGAGCTTGTCGGCAAGGAAGGAGTGCTCGTAATAGGCGGAGTTGTAGACGCCGGGCGTCATCAGCGCGACCACTGGCTCCGACGATGCGCTGCCGGGCGCCACCGAGCGCAGCGCCGACAGCAGCTCGTCCGGATAACGCTCGACCGGCGCGACGCGGTGGCGGGCAAACAGGTCAGGAAACAGCCGCATCATGATCTCGCGGTTTTCCAGCATGTAGGACACCCCGGAGGGGGTGCGCGCATTGTCTTCCAGCACGATGAAGTCGTTGGCGTCGGTGCGGACGACGTCGATGCCGGCGATATGAACATAGACGTCGTGGGGCACGTCCTGGCCGTTCATCTCCGGCCGGAACACCGGGTTCTGGAAGATCAGGTCGTCGGGGATGATCTCGGCGCGCAGGATGTCGCGGCCATGATAGATGTCGCGCAGGAACAGGTTCAGCGCACGCACCCGCTGCTTCAGGCCCCGCTCGAGCAGGGCCCATTCCATCGCCGACAGGATGCGGGGAATCACGCCGAACGGGATCAGCCGCTCCTGGGCCTCGGCGTCGCCATAGACGGCGAAGGTGATGCCGATCCGGCGGAACAGGAGCTCGGCCTCCTGCCGGCGATATTCCAGAGCGTCGGGAGGCGTCTCCTTCAACCAGCGGGAGAGCTCCTGATAGGCGGGGCGGAGGTCGCCGCCCGGGCCGTTCATCTCATCGAACGCAATCGCCATCTATCCGTTCGGCCTCCTTCATCGGCACGACAGTGCATGACCTCACGGGATGGTAGCAAGGGCCGGGCCAGCGCGATATGCAATGACCACCATCATTTGGTACGAAGGCTCCGTCTTCGGGTACGAAGCCTTGCCCCGGGTGCCCGAAAAAGCGGCGGGATGTGGCTAAATCGGCAGCAAAACCCCGTGACTTCAAGGACTTGCTCGAGCAAAGTCGGGGATATCGTGAAGAACAGAGCGAAGCGCGAGGCAAGGCCATGAGCGAGATCGTCACCGCGGGGATCCTGGTGATCGGCGACGAGATCCTGTCCGGGCGGACCAAGGACAAGAACATCGGCTTCATCGCCGAGTACCTGACCAATATCGGGATCGACCTGAAGGAGGTGCGGGTCGTCGCCGACGACGAGTCCGACATCATCGCGGCGCTGGACGCGCTGCGCAGCCGCTACACCTACGTCTTTACCACCGGCGGCATCGGCCCGACCCATGACGACATCACCGCCGACAGCGTCGCCAAGGCGTTCGGCGTCGGCATCGACCACCATCCGGAGGTGGTCGCCCGCTTCAGGGAGCGCTTCAAGAATCCCGGCGAGCTCAATGAGGCGCGCCTGCGGATGGCGCGGATCCCCGGCGGCGCCGAGCTGATCCAGAGCGCCACCATCATGGCGCCCGGCTTCAAGATCGGCAACGTCATCGTCATGGCCGGCGTGCCCTCGATCATGCAGGCGATGATGGACATCGTGGCGCCGAAGCTGAGATCCGGGGTCAAGATGCTGTCGGAATCGGTGCGCGCCAATTCCAGGGAGGGCGACATCGGCGGCCCGCTGCGCCAGATCGCCAACGCCCATCCCGACACCATCATCGGCAGCTATCCCTTCCTCGACGAGCACGGCAGGCCGAACACCAACCTGGTGGTGCGCTCCCGCGACCCGGACAAGCTCACGGCCGCCATGAGCGCGGTCAAGGAGATGCTGGCGGGACTCAACCTGGCGCGGTAGGCCGTCCAGAGAATTTCGAGGAGAGCAGCATGACCGGAGAGACGGTGCCGAAGCTGAGCGCTGAGGAAAAGGCCGGCAAGGCCTTTCCGGTGTCGTGGGATCAGTTCCACCGGGATTGCCGCGCCCTGACCTGGCGGCTGAACGAGGTCGGGCCGTTCGCTGCGGTGATCGCGATCACCCGCGGCGGGCTGGTGCCGGCGGCGATCGTGGCGCGCGAGCTCGGCGTGCGCGTGATCGACACCGTCTGCATCGCGAGCTACGACCACACCAAGCAGGGCGACCTCAAGGTGCTGAAGGGCATTTCCGCCGAGACCGCCCGGCTCGGCCGCGGCACCGGCAAGGGGCTCTTGATCGTCGACGACCTCGTCGACACCGGCAAGACCGGGCGGCTGGTGCGCGAGATGCTGCCCGACGCCCATTTCGCCACCGTCTACGCCAAGCCGAAGGGCCGCCCGCTGGTCGATACCTACATCACCGAGGTGTCGCAGGACACCTGGATCTTCTTTCCCTGGGACACCGCGCTGTCGTTCCAGCCGCCGATCCGCGACGGGGCGGCCTGATGTCCACGGTCATTCCGGGGCGACGCGCAACGTCGAACTATGGTGCGCAATTGCGCATCTGAGAATCTCGATAGTCCGGGTCTGGTCCGGAGCCTGTCATCGGGCCGCGCTTTGCGCGGACCCGGTGGGGCCATCCCGGAACGACGACGGTAAGATAGGGGCGCGCACCCATGCCGCTGCAGAACCGCGTCACCCCGACGGGAGAGATCATCTCGACACCGCATCGCGGCACCTTCACCGGCAATCGCGGCATCATCCATGATCCCGCGACCCGGACGCTGCTGCGGAAGCGCTGGTCGACGCCGGCGTGGCTCACCTGCGTGCTGGAATTCCGCGGCCGCCGCCGCAGGGTGATGGGCGGGCGGAGCTGGACCGAATTGTTCTTCCTCGACGAGGCCACCGCGTTCGCGGCCGGCCACCGCCCGTGCTTCTACTGCCGGCGCGAAGACGCGCTGCGCTTCCGCGCCGCCTGGGAGCGCGGCAATGGCGTCGGCGACCTGCATGCGCCCGAGATGGACGCGGTGCTGCACCGGGAGCGGCTGGCCAGCGGCCGGAAGCTGCATCCGTTGCCGATGGCGCTGGAGCAATTACCCGACGGCACGATGGTGCGGGCGGGTGGCGACAGCTTCTTGATTGTGGAGGGCAGGGCTCTCGAATGGTCGCCTGCCGGCTATTCGAAGGCCACGCGCGCGCTCGACGCGCCGATGCTGCTCACGCCGCCTTCGACTGTGCGCGCCTTCGTGGCAGGCTATCGGCCGCTGCTGCACCCAAGCGCCGGTACCGATTTGCGGTGACGCTGCTTTCGCGTTGAGCGAGGCTGGCGCAGCGAGCTCGCTGCGCCCTCTCCCCCGCTTGCGGGGGAGAGCTGGAGAGGGGGCGACGTCGGGCACTCTCTTTGCCGCTGGCCCCCACCCCGACCCTCCCCCGCACGCGGGGGAGGGAGCGCACTGTTCGTGATGAGAGAGCTGCCGATCACGGCAGCGGGTGGCCGTCCTCGTCGACGGTCATCCGGGAGTCGCGGAGCGTCCATTCCTTGATGACCTGCCGGCAGTGGTCGAGCGCCTCGGTGTCCTCCGGCTTGACGGCGGCGCCGACGGTCGGCGACTGCGACATGCGCTCCACCAGCGCCTTGCACTGGTTGAGCAGGTCGCGCTCGCCGGCGCGGGCCGGCAGCGAAATGGTTGCAAGCAGGACGATCGAGGCGATGGCCGGTGTGATAATACGCATGAACGAGTTCCAATATCCTATTCGAGCTTCTGCCGGGCCAATCTCGCGCCGGCACCAAGGGCCAACAATTTGGCTTCTGCGATCTCTCGGCGCATCGGTGCCATGCCGCAGTTGGTGGTCGCGATAACGTTGCTTTTCGGCACGAATTTGGCGACCTGCTCGATGACCGCCACGACATCCTCCGCGGTCTCGATCTCGTCGCTGGCGACGTCGATCACGCCGGCCTGCACGATCTTGCTCTTCAGCAGCGACAACAATTCCAGCGGCACCTTCGAGTTGCGGCACTCGATCGCGACCTGCTGGATCGTGCTGTCGTCGATCGCCGGAAAGATCTGTTCGTACTGCCGCCACTGCTGGCCGAGCGTCCGTTTCCAATCGGTGTTGGCCTTGATGCCGTAGCCGTAGCAGATGTGCACGGCAGTGGCGCAGCTCAGTCCCTCGGCCGCGCGCTCCAGCGCCTTGATGCCCCAGTCGTTGACCTCGTCCATGTAGACGTTGAAGGCGGGCTCGTCGAACTGGATCAGGTCGATGCCGTCGGCCTGTAGCGCCCGGGCTTCCTCGTTGAGCAGCTCGGCGAAGGCGAACGCCATCCTGACGCGGTCGCCATAATGGCGATCGGCGATGGTGTCGATGATGGTCATCGGGCCGGGCAAAGTGAACTTCAACCGGCGCGTGGTATGGGTACGGGCGATGCGCGCCTCCTCGGCATGGACGCGTTCCTTGAGCCTGAGCGGGGCTGTCACCTGCGGCACCATCGCCTTGTAGCGGTCGTTGCGGATGCCCATCTCGACCTCGTGAGCGAAATCGATGCCCTCGATCCGCTCCAGAAAACCATGCACGAAATGCTGGCGCGACTGCTCGCCCTCGGTGACGATGTCGATGCCGGAATCCTCCTGAAGCTTCAGCGCCAGCAGCGTGGCGTCGCGCTTGGCGCGTGTCAGCTCTGCACCGGACGATTTCCAGGGCGCCCACAGGGTGTTCGGCTCGGCGAGCCATTCCGGCTTCGGCAAGGAGCCGGCGATGGTGGTTGGAAACAGCATGGAAGCCTCCCCGGTCGGTTGTGTTGAGCGCCTCTCTGCCATGCCTTATGGTCGAGGTACAGAACAACATAAGTCGCCGCAGGAACGCCCATGATCGAATTCTTCTTCGACTGCTCGAGCCCCTGGACCTATCTCGCCTTCCACAATATCCAGCCGCTGGCGAAGGAGTTCGCCCAGGAGATCGTCTGGCGGCCGATCCTGGTCGGCGGCATCTTCAACACCATCAATCCCAGCGTCTACGCCCAGCGCGAGCATCCGGTCGAGGCCAAGCTCGCCTACCAGAAGAAGGACATGGCGGACTGGGCGCGCTCGGCGGGACTTGCGATCAAGATGCGGCCCACGGTGTTCCCGGTGAACAGCGTCAAGGCGATGCGCGGCTGCATCTTCCTCGGCCAGGACTCATCCGCGCAGATGGTGCCGTTCGCGCGGACGGTGTTCGAGATCTACTGGGGCGAGGACCAGGACATCTCGCAGGATGCGGTGCTGGCCGAGGTCTGCCGGCGCGTCGGCGTCGATGCCCAGACCTTCTTCGCCGGGATCGGCCAGCAGGCGATCAAGGACCAGCTCAAGGCGAACACTGATGAAGTGATGGCGCGCGGCGGCTTCGGCTCGCCGACCATCTTCCTCGACCGGACGGACATGTATTTCGGCAACGACCGCCTGCCGCTGCTGCGCGAGGCGCTGGCGCGGGCCAAGGCTGCTGCCGGATGCCCGAGCGCCGCCTGATGCCGCGACGGATCGTGTGCCGCGAGCTCGGCCCGCCGGAGCGGTTGCGGCTGGAGACGTTCGCATCCGCGCCGCTCGGCGCGGAGCAGGTTCGGGTCGCGATCCGCGCCGCCGGGATCAATTTTCCCGACATCCTGATGGCGGCCGGCGACTATCAGCTCAAGCCGGAGCTGCCGTTCACGCCGGGCGTCGAGGCCGCGGGCGACGTGGCCGAGGTCGGTCACGCGGTGAACGGCGTCGCGGTCGGCGACAAGGTCATCGTCCGCATGCGCCACGGCGCCTACGCCGACGAGGCGGTGGTGGCGCCGTCGCAACTGACGCCGCTGCCGTCGAGCTTCGACTATGCCGAAGGCGCGACCTTCCTGGCGGCCCACGGCACCGCCTATCATGGCCTGATCGACCGCGGCCGGCTCGAAACCGGCGAGGTGCTGCTGGTGCACGGCGCCGGCGGCGGCGTCGGCCTCGCCGCGGTGGAGATGGGCAAGCAGCTCGGTGCCACCGTGATCGCGGCCGCCTCGTCGGAGGACAAGCTCGCGGTGGCGCAGGCGCGGGGCGCCGATCATCTCGTGCTCTATGGCCGCGAGCCGTTCCGCGAGGCGGTGAAGCGCATCACCGACGGACGCGGCGCCGATGTCGTGTTCGATCCGGTCGGCGGGCCGGTGTTCGAGGAGAGCGTCCGCTGCATCGCCTGGGGCGCGCGGCTGCTCGTGATCGGCTTCACCGGCGGCGTCGGCATGGCGCGCACCAACCTGCTCCTGATCAAGGGTGCGAGCGTCCTCGGCGTGCGCGCCGGCGAAGCCGTGCGCCGCGACCCGGGACTGGGCGAGGTGCGACTGCGAACGCTGCTGCAATGGGCCGAGGCCGGCAGGATCAGGCCCAACGTCTCGCACCGAATACCGCTGGAAGACCATGCGCGGGCGATGCGGCTCCTGATCGAGCGCAAGGCGATCGGCCGCGTGGCGCTGATAATGTGATGCGTCACGGCGAGCTGCGTAGCTCGTAGGGTGGACTAAGGCGCGTAAGCGCCGTGCCCACCATCTATCGGCAACGGGATGCGCGATGGTGGGCACGCTTCCGCCTTCGCTCGTTGAGCTACCGCGGACTTGGTCGCTTAGCCCGTCCTACGAGCCCTCTTCATCTGTACTCCCGCTCGTCCCACCATGGGAAATAGTCCGGCATGTCGGTCGACACCTTGTTCCTGAACTGCGCCGGGCGCTTTTCCAGGAACGCCACCACGCCTTCCTTGACGTCGTCGGAGCGGCCGCGGGCATAGATGCCGCGGCTGTCGACCTTGTGCGCCTCCATCGGGTCGTCGGCGCCGAGCATGCGCCACATCATCTGCCGGATCAGCGCCACCGATACCGGCGCGGTCTTGTCGATCATCTCGCGCGCCAGGGCGCGCGCGGTCGGCAGCAGCTGGTCCGGCGGCACCACCTTGCTGACCAGACGGCCGGCGAGCGCCTCGGAGGCCGGAAACACGCGGCCGGTGTAGCACCACTCCAGCGCCTGGGAGATGCCGACAATGCGCGGCAGAAACCAGCTCGAGGCGGCCTCCGGCACGATGCCGCGCTGGGAGAACACGAAGCCGAAGCGGGCCGCTTCGGAGGCGATGCGGATGTCCATCGCAAGCTGCATGGTGACGCCGATGCCGACCGCGGGCCCGTTCACGGCGGCGATCACCGGCTTCAGGCATTTGAAGATGCGCAAGGTCACCTGGCCGCCGCCGTCGCGTGCGTTCGGATCGCTGTAATCGGTCGCGCCACTCGGCAGCCGCTTCACCGGCCCGCGGCGGGCGTCGCGATCAAACGTGTCGGCACCGGAGGAGAGATCGGCGCCGGCGCAGAAGCCGCGGCCCGCGCCGGTGACGATGATGGCGCGGACGCCGTCGTCCGCATCGGCGCGATCGAAGGCGTCGATCATCTCCCGCTGCATGGTGGCGGTGAAGGCGTTGAGCTTGTCGGGGCGATTGAGGGTGAGGGTGAGGATCTGGTCCTCGACCTCGTATGTGATGGTCTCGTAGGACATGGGGTTTCCTTCCGGCTGTTCGTTATCAAATTCGCCGTCACTCCGGGGCTCGCCACCCGGTCCGCGCAAAGTGCGGCCGGATGACGGGCGCCGCGGAGTCCGGAATCCATATCCAACGGCTGGGGTTATGGATTCCGGGCCTGCGCTTCCGGCACATCCCGGAATGACGGAGAGATTATCGCTCCGGCGGGCTCGGCCACGGCCGCTGCGCGCCGCGCAGGCCTTCGAAGGCCTTGGCCAAGGCCAGCACGCCGTGATCGTCGAACCGGCGGCCGATGATCTGCACGCCGATCGGAAAGCCCGCCTCGTCATAGCCGCCATTGATCGACAGCGCCGGATTTTCCGCCATGTTCCACGGCACGGTGTAGGCGATGTGCTCGAACGGCTTGTCGGGATCGTTGATCGGTGAGGCGAGCTCGGCGCCGAACTTGACCACCGGCGAGACCGGCGAGATCACGTAGTCCAGGTCGTTGAACAATTTTGCAGCTGCGGCGCGGATCGCCATCGTCGCATTGAAGCCGCGGATCACGTCGACGCCGGAGAGTTTTGCGCCCTTCTCGGCCCATTGATGGACGTAGGGCAGGGTCTTGCCGCGCTCCTCAGGCGTCAGCCGCACCAGCTCCTCCCACATCCGCGCGCGCCAGAAATCGTCGAGCCCGTCGAGCATCTCGCGAGAGAGGATGCCATCGACCTCGGTGACAACGGCGCCGGCGGATTCGAAAGCCTTGGCGGCCTTGACCGTGACCTCGCGCACCGGCCGCTCCAGCGTCTGGCCGACGCCGAGATCGAGCATCAGCCCGAGCCGCAATTTCCGCGGCGACTTCTCCAGCGTCTTCCAGTGGATGTCGCTGGGCGGCAGGCTCATGCCGTCACGGCGGTCGGGTTTCGAGAGCACGGCCATCATCAGCGCGGCGTCGTCGACCGTGCGCGTCATGGGACCTGCGACGCGGCCGACATAGGGCGGATCGATCGGCACGCGTCCGAGGCTCGGCTTCAAGGCGACCAGGCCGCACCAGCAGGCCGGCAGCCGCACCGAGCCGCCGATGTCGGTGCCCAGATGCAGTGGGCCGTAGCCGGCGGCCGCTGCCGCGCCCGCGCCCGCACTGGAGCCGCCGGGGTTCTTCGAAAGGTCCCAGGGATTGCGGGTGAGGGGATGGAAGCTCGACAGCCCCGACGACAGCATGCCGTAGTCCGGCATGGTGGTCTTGGAGAAGATGATCGCACCGGCCTCGCGCAGCCGCGCCGCGGGCGGTGCGTCGACCGCCGCCGGTACCTGTCTGACACTGGCGGCGCCGAGCGGCACCGGCACGCCCCTGGTGGCGACATTGTCCTTGATCGTGACCGGCACGCCGTCGAGGCAGCCGGAGGCCTCGCCATGCTGCCAGCGGTCCGTCGAGGCTTTCGCCAGCTTTCGCGCGCCGTCGGGATCGAAGGCGTACAGTGCCTTGATGTGGGGTTCCCAGAGCGCGACGTGCGACAGCACGTCCTCGAGCACCTCCGAGGGCGAAAACTGCTTGGCCTTGTAGCCGGCGATCAGGTCGGTGGCGGAGAGGTCGTGCAGCGAGGTAATGACTTCTTCGGATGCTGTCTTATGCATGGGAACCTGCCGGGAGACGGGTTTCGATAATGCGCGCGAACATGCTGGCGCCGATGGGCAGAATCTTGTCGTCCAGCACATAGGCGGGGTTATGCACCGGAACCGAGCCGTCATGGCCGACCCAGAAGTAGGCGCCGGGGGCGACCTGCATCATGTCGGCGAAATCCTCGCTGCCCATCTTCGGCCGGGTGCGGGTGATGACCTTGGCCGGATCGACTACGGTGCGCGCCACGTCTTCGACCACGCGCGACTGCTCGACCTGGTTGACCAGCACACCGAACGTGTCGCGGATGTCGGCGTCGATCTCGACCTGGAAGGCGCTCGCCATGCCGGCGCAGATGGCGCGCATGCGCTCGCGGATCAAGGCCCGCGTCTCGTCGGCGAACGCCCGCACCGTGCCGCACAGATGCGCCTCGGCCGGGATCACGTTGTAGGCCGTGCCGGCGTGGATCTGGGTGATCGACAGCACCGCCGATTGCAGCGGATTGACGTTGCGGCTGACGATGGTCTGGATCGCCTGGCCGAGCGTCATCGCGATCACCACGGCGTCCTTGGAGCGCTCCGGCATCGCGCCATGCGCGCCATTGCCGTGAATCCTGATGTCGAAGAAGTCCGCGCCCGCCATCGCCGGCCCAGTCAGGATGGCGATCTCGCCAAGCTCGAGTTCCGGCGCGTTGTGCAGGCCATAGATCTCGTCGCAGGGGAATTTCTCGAACAGCCCGTCCTTGATCATGGCGCGGGCGCCGCCGAGGCCTTCCTCGGCCGGCTGGAAGATGAAATGCACGGTGCCGTCGAAATTGCGGGTCTCGGCGAGATAGCGCGCGGTGCCGAGCAGCATGGTGGTGTGGCCGTCATGGCCGCAGCCATGGAAGCGGCCGGGAATGGTCGAGCGCCATTTCAGGTTGGTGTTCTCCGCCATCGGCAGCGCATCCATGTCGGCGCGCAGCCCGATCCGCTTGCCGCCCGAAGCCCTGCCCTTGATCACGCCGACCACGCCGGTGCCGCCGAGGCCGCGATGCACTTCGATGCCCCATTGCGCGAGCTTCTCGGCGACGATGCCGGAGGTGCGGACCTCCTCGAAGCCGATCTCGGGATGGGCGTGCAGATCGCGCCGGATGGCGGTGAGTTCGTCGGCATAGCCTTGGATGCGGTCGATGGTCGGCATGGTCCTATCCGGTTGAGCTGACTCGGGCTGCGGGAGTGAAGGCGGGACCATTCGGCCTGGTCCGCAAGCCCGGGCGCAGCCGCGTCCAGGGCAGGGACGCCGGATCGGCCGGCATCGCGCCGGGCGCGGCGCAGATCAGGAGCGTCTCGGCGATCGGCTCGAAATCGGCGCGGAAATGCACCGAGCTCTTGTTGACCAGGATCGCCTGCTCGGTCGGCTCGATGCCGACATAGCGGTACATCGCCTGGTCGGCGAGCTGCGCCTTGTGCGAGGCGACGACCACGCGGACATCGCCGATCCGTAAAGCTGCCGATGGTCCCATGTCCATGTCGCGTCCACCGTAGTAGGGGCCGGAGGCCACGAATTTTCCATTCGACAATCGTTCGACGACGAAAGTCTCCTGGTAGGGCGCGTCGCCGGGAATGCCGGACTTGCCGCCGAGCGCAAGCCGCACGTTGGCGCCGACGCCGGCCTCATGCGCGATCTTCGCTGATGCCGGATCGCAGATCACGCCATGGGCGGCACGGCTCGCCCGATTGCGCACCAGCGCGCGCAGCATGCCCGTCGTATCCGAGTCGCCCCCCGCGCCAGGATTGTCCTGCGTGTCGGCGATGACGACAGGCCTGGTCGCGCCCTTCGCGAGCGCGATCGCATGGACCACACCTTCGTCGGGCGAATAGATCCTGCCGTTGAAATCGTCCTCGTGGCCGGCGACGAGCGCAGCGATCGCGTCTGCGGCCTTGTCGGCATCCTTCTGCGTACGGCCGTAGGCGAACACGCTGGCGCCGCAGCCCTCGAAATCGGCCGCCGGAAAGCCCGGCGCGAACGACAGTGTCGGCACGGCGTCGCCCTCCAGCGCGGCGAGCTCGTCGTAGATGCCTCTGGTTGGCTGGTCGAACGTGCATTGCCAACTGATCGGGATCAGGAACGGCAATTGCCGGAACGCCTTCGCGAGACGCTGCTTCGTGGCAAGGATCAGCCCGAGATGTCTCGCCGCGGCGCGGCCGGTCGCGGCCATGTCGACATGCGGATAGGTGCGATAGGCGATCAGCGCATCGGCATGCGCGACCATCTCCAGCGTGACATTGGCATGCAGGTCCAGGGTGACGACCAGCGGCAGATCGGGCCCGACCAGTTTGCGCACACGCGCCAGGATTTCACCTTCGCCGTCGTCGAGGTGTTCGGTCACCATCGCACCGTGGAGGTCGAGATAGACGGCGTCGAGCGCGCCCGCGGCGGCGATGCCATCGATCATCATCTTCATGATGCGCTCGAAGGCGTCCTCGGTGACGTGTGCGGAAGGGCTCGCTGCGCAGGCGATGGTCGGCACCAGTTCCCAACCATTGGCCTCCGCGGCTTCGACGAAACCGGCAAGACCGACATTGATGCGCCGCATGGTCCTGAGCATATCGGCGCCGGTCGTCATCGCCGGCCAGCCGCCGCCATGGACGAAATCCAGATAGGTCGCCTTGGTCGGCGCGAAGGTATTTGTCTCGTGCAGGAAACCGCCAACGGCGATGCGGGTCATCAGTTCCGTCTCAACCAGTCGTTTGAATGCGGGACGTTAGACCGGGGCTCGCGCGAAGCGCAAGCGATCGAGCAATTCCGTTTTGGAATAGAATGCCTCACATCGTTGCAATCGCAGCCTCGACCGGCCGGAAATTGGCAAAATCCCAGCCGCGGCCGGGCGCAGCGTCGAGCAGGGCGCGGGTATAGGCCTGCTGCGGCCTGCTCAACACCTGCGCGGCCTGACCCTGCTCGACGATGCGGCCGTGCTGCATCACCAGGACGTCGTCGCAAATCTGGGCGGCGACGCGCAGATCGTGGGTGATGAACAGCAGCGCGATGCCGAGCCGGCGCTGGATTTCGTCGAGCAGTTCCAGCACCTGCGCCTGCACCGAGACGTCGAGCGCAGAGACGGCCTCGTCGGCGACCAGCACGTCGGGGTCGAGAGCGAGCGCGCGGGCGATCGCGATGCGCTGGCGCTGGCCGCCGGAGAACTGGTGCGGATAACGTGAAATTGCATCTACCGGCAGGTCCACGAGTTCCAGAAGCTCGCGCGCCTTCTCGATCGCCTCCGTGCGCGGCACGCCGTAATTGATCGGGCCTTCGGCGATGCTCTCGCCCACGGTGACGCGCGGATTGAGCGAGCGATAGGGGTCCTGGAACACGATCTGGATACGCCGGCGATGCGGCCGCAGCAGGGCGCGCGACAACTCCGAGATTTCGCGCCCGACCAGGCGGATGCCGCCGGAGGTCGGATCGATCAGGCGAACGATGCAGCGCGCCACCGTCGACTTGCCCGAGCCGCTTTCGCCGACGATGCCGAGCGTGCGGCCCTTGCGCAGAGTGAGGGTGACGTTGTCGGCCGCCTTGACCTCGCGGGTCTTGCCGAGAAAGGAGCGCTCGCGATAGACCTTGCCGAGCTCGTGGGTCTCCAGCACCACCGGCTCGCGCGTGTCGACGCGTGGCGGCCGCGGCACGAGGCTCGGAACCGAGGCGAGCAGGTTGCGGGTATATTCCATCTGCGGCTGGCGCAGGATGGCATCGAGCGGGCCGGTCTCGACCAGCCGGCCCTGGCGCATCACCGCGACGCGATCGGCGATCTCGGCGACCACGCCCATATCGTGGGTGATGAACAGCACGGCGGTGCCATGGTTCCGCTGCAGGTCGCGGATCAAGGCCAGTATTTGCTTCTGCGTGGTGACGTCGAGCGCGGTGGTCGGCTCGTCCGCGATCAGGAGCTTCGGCTCCAGCACCAGCGCCATCGCGATCATGATGCGCTGGCGCTGGCCGCCGGACAGCCGGTGCGGGTAGGAGGCGAAGATGCGCTCGATCTCGGGCAGCCGCACCTGCTCCATCATGTCGAGGATGCGCTTGCGGCGCGCGCGGGCGTCGAGCGAGGTGTGGGCGCGCAGCACCTCGTCGATCTGCCGGCCGACCGGCACCACCGGGTTGAGCGCGGTCATCGGCTCCTGGAAGATCATCGCCATCCGCGTGGCGCGCAATTGCCGCAAGCGGCGGTCGCTTGCGGTCAACAACTCCTCGCCGACCAGCCTGATGCTGCCGCCGCTCGCGGCGAGCGCGGCCTTCGGCAACAGGCCCATCACGGCGAGCGAGGTGACCGACTTGCCCGAGCCGCTTTCGCCGACCAGGCACAGTGTCTCACGCTCGTGCACCTCGAGCGAGACGCCGTCGATGATGCGCGGGTCGTGCGTGCGATGGCCGAGACCGACGACGAGATTCTGGATGTCGAGGACCGCGGTCATGTCATCGCTCCGTTGGAGCGAAAGGCCGTAGGGTGGGCTAAGGCGCGCGAGCG
>NZ_JAFAVV010000536.1 GCF_019242285.1 Bradyrhizobium sp. | reverse complement strand
AACATCAACTACCATCTGGAGCAGGGCAAGCCGGTCGAGCAGTCGATCCTGGACGGCGCCAACCAGATCGTGACGCCGGCCTTCGTCTCGCTGCTCTGCATCTGCATCGTGTTCGTGCCGATGTTCTTCCTGACCGGCGTCGCCCGTTTCCTGTTCGTGCCGATGGCCGAAGCGGTGATGTTTGCGATGATATGGTCGTTCGTCCTGTCGCGCACCCTGGTGCCGACCATGGCGAACTATCTTCTGAAGCCGCACGTCCATCATGAAGGCGCGACGCCGCGCTCGCGCAATCCGCTGAAGCGGTTTCAGCAGGCCTTCGAGGCGCGGTTCGAACGGATTCGCGGTGGCTATCGCGGCCTCCTGGCGCTCGCGCTCGCGCACCGGCCGACCTTCGTGACCGGTTTCCTCGGCTTCGTCGCGATCTCGTTTTTCCTGGTGCCGTTCCTCGGACGCAACTTCTTCCCCGCGGTCGACGCCGGCAACATCCTGATGCATGTGCGCACCCAGGTCGGCACGCGGGTCGAGGAGACCGCCAACCAGCTCGCCGAGGTGCAGAAGGCGATCCGCAGGATCATTCCGCCCGACGAGATCGACACCGTCGCCGACAACATCGGCATGCCGATCTCCGGCATCAACATGACCTACAACAACACCGGCGTGATCGGCCCGCAGGACGGCGACATCCAGATCAAGCTGAAGGAGGACCATCGGCCGACGGCGGAGCACGTGCAGGCGTTGCGCGAGCAATTGCCGCGGCTGTTTCCGGGGATGACCTTCGCCTTCCTGCCGGCCGACATCGTCAGCCAGATCCTCAATTTCGGCGCGCCGGCGCCAATCGACCTGCAGGTCCGCGGCGCCGACGTCAATGCCAACTTCGCCTATGCCAGCAAGCTGCTCGGCCGCATCCGCCGGATTCCCGGCATTGCAGATGCGCGCATCCAGCAGTCGCCGAGCGCTCCGACCTTCAATATCAACGTCGATCGCACCCGCGCGCAATATGTCGGCCTGACCGAGCGCGACGTCACCAACGCGCTGGTGGTCAACCTCGCCGGCTCCTCGCAGGTGGCCCCGACCTACTACCTCAACCCCGACAACGGCGTGTCCTATTCGATCGTGATGCAGACGCCGCAATACCAGATCGATTCGCTCAGCGCGCTGCAGACGCTGCCGATCACGGCGGCCGGCGCGGCCCAGGCGCCGATCCTTGGTGGCATCGCCGACATCAAGCGCGACACCTCCTCGGCGGTCGTCTCGCAATACGACATCCAGTCGATGGTGCAGATTTTCGCGACCACGCAGGGCCGCGACCTCGGCTCGGTCGCAACCGAGGTCCGCGCCGCGATCGCCGATACCGCCAAGGATGTGCCGAAGGGGACTTCGGTGGTGCTGCTCGGCCAGGTGCAGACCATGTACTCGGCGTTCTCGGGCCTGCTGTTCGGGCTGCTCGCCGCCGTCGTGCTGATCTACCTCCTGATCGTGGTGAACTTCCAGTCCTGGTCCGACCCGTTCGTGATCGTCACTGCGCTGCCGGCAGCGCTGGCCGGCATCGTCTGGATGCTGTTCACGACCCAGACCACGCTGTCGGTGCCGGCGCTGACCGGCGCCATCATGTGCATGGGGGTGGCGACCGCCAACAGCGTTTTGGTGATCAGCTTCGCCCGCGAGCGCTATGAGGCCCTTGGCGATCCGGTCGCCGCCGCGCTCGAGGCCGGCTTCGTCCGGTTCCGCCCGGTGCTGATGACCGCGCTCGCCATGATCATCGGCATGGCGCCGATGGCGCTGGGGCTCGGCGAGGGTGGCGAGCAGAACGCGCCGCTCGGCCGCGCCGTGATCGGCGGCCTGATCTTTGCGACGACGGCGACATTGATGTTCGTTCCCGTGGTTTTTAGTATGGTCCACAAGAAGCAAGGCGCCACCGTCGCTGCCTCGGAGATGCCGCATGCCCACTGAACAACCGCCGCCGGTCTCCCGCGGGAAGCTGGGCCTGTTCGGCATGCTGGCCGTAGCCGGCCTCGCGGCCGTGGTCGTCACCGGCGTCCGCTCCCGCGAGGAGGCGAGCACCAGGCTCCGGCAGTGGACCGACGACCAGGCCATTCCGACCGTCGCCGTGGCGTTGCCCGACGCCAAGGCCGGCAATCCCACCATCGACCTCCCGGGCCGGCTCGAGGCCTATTATCGCGCCCCGATCTTCGCCCGCGTCTCCGGCTACCTGAAGAGCTGGAGCGCCGACATCGGCGCCAAGGTGAAGGCGGGGCAGGTGATCGCCGAAATCGAGGCGCCCGATCTCGACCAGCAATTGCTGCAGGCGCGCGCCGACCTGTTGAGCCAGCAGGCCAGCGCCAAGCTCTCGGAGGCGACGCTGGAGCGGCGCAAGACGCTGATCGCCTCGAACTTCGTCTCGATGCAGGAGATCGACGAGCGCACCGCCGACCTCTCCAACAAGAAGGCGGCCGTGAAGGCGAGCCAGGCCAATGTCGAGCGGCTGGAGGCGCTGGCCAACTACAAGCAGATCACCGCGCCGTTCGACGGCGTCGTCACCTCGCGCGACACCGACGTCGGCGCGCTGATCAATGCCGGCGGCGGCGCGGGGCCGGCGATGTTCGTGGTCTCCGACATCAGCAAGCTCCGCGTCTATGTCAACGTGCCGCAGAGCTACGTACCGGCGATCAGGATCGGCGCCAAGGCCGTGATCTCGGTGCCGGAATATCCGAACCGCACCTTCCCGGCGACGGTGGAGGCCTCCTCGCAGTCGGTCGACGTCGCCTCCGGCACCACGCGGATGCAGCTCGGGCTCGACAACGCCAAGGGCGAGTTGATGCCGGGCGGCTATGCCAGCGTGAAGCTCGGCCTGCAGCGTGATACCGTGCCGCTGCAGATTCCCTCGAGCGCCCTGATCTTCAATCAGAGCGGCCTTCGGGTTGCGACGGTCGGTCCCGACGACAAGGTGCTGTTCAAGACCGTGACCATCGCGCGCGACCTCGGCCGCACCATCGAGCTCGGCTCGGGCCTGTCGCCAGAGGACCGCATCATCACCGCACCCCCGGACGGTCTTTCCGACGGCGACCAGGTCCGCGTCGCCGGCAGCGGCGGCAAGCCCGCGAAGCCGGAAAAAATGTCCGAGAAGCAGGACGCAAAGGGGTAGGGCGCACGCTCGGTACCCCTCTCCCGCGAGCGGAGAGGGGAACGGGCTGACTAACTCGCTGCTTCCCGCCGATGGGCCGATATCCCGATACTCCACCTGCGCTTCCCGGACCTGAAGCGCGCAGCATGAAGTCCGCCTTGATTTCTCACGGCGTGGTCGTTCTCGCCGAAGCATTCAACCCTGGCCTGCGCCATCTTCGCGGAATCCGGCGATCATGACCCGATCGCGTGGCGGCATTGCGCCTGCGCCGCTGTCGCGCCATAAATTCCCGCTATCGTGCAGATGATATGGCGAGCCTCGGGGCTCGCACTCGTCGGGTTTTGCTTAAGCATTTCATCGTGGGGGTTATTGCAATGTCATCTCTCATCTCACGTCGTAGCTTGGTGTTTTCGGCCGCGACCGCCATGACGGTTTTCGGACTTGACGGCAGCCTGGAGGTGGTCGAGGCGAAGCAGCGATGGCGTCAGCACCAGCGCACACCGGATCCAAAACAGGGTTTCCTGCGCTTCAAGGTCGGCGACGCCGAGGTCACCGCGCTCTATGACGGCATCTGGGAGAAGGTGCACAATCCCGCCTATTTCAGCAACGCGACGGTCGCGGAGACCAAGCAGGCGTTGGCTGCGGCCGGCCTCACGACCGCTTTCGTGACCATCCCGATCACCACCTATGTGGTGAAGCTGAACGGCAAGACCGTGCTGTGCGACGCCGGCGGCGGCGATCAGGTGCAGGCCTTCAATCCCGATTCGGTCTTCGTCTCCGGCAAGATGATCGCCAACATGAAGGCGGCCGGCATCGATCCGAAGGACGTCGAGACCATCCTGGTCTCGCACTTCCATCCCGATCATATCTTCGGCCTGCTCACGAAGGGCGACAATGGGCCGGTCTATCCCAATGCCGAGATCATCCTCTCGGCCGCCGAACACAAGTTCTGGACCGATCCGTCCCTGACCGGCCGGCTGCCGCCGGGACGGCAGCCGCTCGCCAAGCGCATCCAGACCGTGGTCGCCAGGTGGAAGAACGTGCTGCCGATCGAGGGCGAGGACGAGGTCGTGCCCGGCATCCGCTTCGTGAAGACGCCCGGGCACACGCCGGGCCACACCTCGTTCCATCTCTCCTCTGGCAAGGAGCAGCTGATGATATCAGGCGACACCGCCTATGTGCCGGCGCTCTGCGCCGCGCATCCGGGCTGGCACGGTGTGTTCGACCAGGACGGCCCGCTCGCCGAGACCAGCCGCCGCAAGCTCCTGGACCGGGTGGTCGCCGAGAAGATGCTGGTCTGCGGCTCGCACTTCCCCTGGCCGGGCCTCGGCCGGTTCGCCAAGGACGGCGGCGGCTATGCACTCGAAGTTCAACGCGCCTAGCCCGGTCGGCCGGGCCGGGTGGCCAGTCGGCGCGGCCAGCGCGCGGACGCTCTATGACGTCCTCGGCATCGATCCCCGTGCCGACCGCGAAGCGATCAAGCGGGCATTCCGCGCCAAGGTCAAGAAGCACCACCCCGACCTTCGCGGCGGCGATCCGGCGGCGAGCGATTGGGCGGCGTTGATCATCTTCGCCAACGAGGTGTTGCGCAATCCCGAGCGCCGGGCAGCCTATGACGGGCATCTGGCGCGCCTGCGCGCACCACTGCTGCGGGCGCGGCGGCAACGCATGATGCTCTATGCCGCCTCCGCTACGCTGTGTTTTGCGCTTGCGCTGGTCAGCGCCTGGAAGTTCGGGGGCCTGCTGACGATGACGCCTGCCGAGCATCTCGCGGCAGCGGCGCCCGAACAGGTGACGATCGAGGTGGTTGCGCGAGAGCCTGTTCGGCCGAGCGAGCGCGATGTCATGCGGGATCTGCAGTTTGCGCTCGTGGCCTTGGCCGCTCGCGAAGCCGATTCCGCGCCGCCTTCCGCAAGTGAGCGCGCGAGCCAGCGCGTGGAAGCGGGGCCGAAACCCGAGCTGCCCGTGGTAATCACGGGATCGGTGCCCGCGGCGTTGCCGATCAATATCCCGTTCCAATCCGTCGGCGGCGATCTCGACAAGATCATCGCCACGCTCGATCGGCTCATTTTGCGCGCGCCGGACGACGTCCGCGCCTATCGCCTCCGCGGCAAGGCCTGGGCGCGCAAGGGCGATCTGGATCGGGCGCTGGCCGACTTCGACCAAGCCGTCCGCATCAAACCGAACGATCCGGCGGTGTTTCATGACAGCGGCCTGATCTGGCAGCGCAAGGGCGAGTTCGACAAGGCCATCGTCGATTTCGACCGCGCCGTGCGCATGAGCTTCTCCGATCCCGAGCTCTATGCCGACCGGGGCGCGGCCTGGTTCGAGAAGGGCAGCTACGACCGCGCGTTCGCCGATTTCGAGCGCGCCATCGAGATCAATCCGAACCTGGCGGCCGCCCGTGTCGGCCGCGCCGCGGTGTTCGCGCGCAGGGGCGACCAGGCGCGCGCCCGCGCCGACCGCGAGCGGGTGGTCCACCCCGAGCATGACACCGCGCAGGCGAACGCGGCGCCAGCCGCCGATCGGAATCATTGAGGCTCATCGCGATCGCGAACTTGGTTTACCTCTCCCCGCTCTTGTCCGCCGAAGCCCGCCTTCGGGCGAAGGCGGATGCGGGGAGAGGTCGGATCGCATCGTCAGATGCGATCCGGGTGAGGGGATACAGGTCTAACTAAATACTCGCACCGGTCGTGCGTCTGCCCCTCACCCAGCCCACTCCCGTGAAGGACCGGGAGAGGGAGCGCGCCGTCAACCACGCGAACAAATTGAATCGCATCGCGTTCAACCCCCCCGCCACTTCGGCACGCCGTCGTCGGCCATCGTGATCTCGCCGAGCGAGGTCACGGGCGTGCGGTCCATGTTCTGCAGATGCGACAGCGTCGCGGTGTCGCTCGCCGGCACATGCGCGAGCGTTCGCGCGCCGGCCGCGGTGCGCAGCATCACCACGCCGTGCTCGACCTCACCGTTGGGGCGGTACAGCACGGTGAAGCTCTCGACCTTGCCCTTGCCCTCGGCCTCGGTGACGAACTCCGGCACCGGGCCCTTGGCGCGGTCGGCCTCGGCCTGCACGCTCGCGTCCTGCGCGACCGCCTCGCGCGGCTTCCCGCGTGACAGCACCAGGCCGTGGTGCTTGGTGACGAAGCCGCCCTGGCCGTAGAGCAGGCCGAGCTTTGCGCCGTCGCGGAGCTTCCGCACCATCGCGCAGGCCGCGTGGGTCATGTAGGTGTTGAGCGGCGCGCCGAAGAAGGTGAGCCCGCCGGTCACGGTCGGCTGCACGTCGCTTCCGAGTCCCAGCGTGCGGCGCGCCATCTTGGGCACGCAAGGAAAGCAGCTATAGAGCTCGATTGCGTCGAATTTCCTGCCGTCGCCGCCAGCCAGATCCATCGTCGCGCGCAGCACCGCGTTCTGCGGATGGCTTTCCACGAACTGGTCGCGGACCAGATAGTCGCGCGGGTCTTCCGCCGAGGCGCCGCCGAGCGGATAGACGAGGCGATCCTCGGCGATGCCGGC
Organism: Bradyrhizobium sp.; assembly: GCF_019242285.1. Taxonomy (GTDB): domain Bacteria; phylum Pseudomonadota; class Alphaproteobacteria; order Rhizobiales; family Xanthobacteraceae; genus Bradyrhizobium. The sequence continues at coordinate 4,390 of NZ_JAFAVV010000536.1, read as the reverse complement.
GGCGCGCGCCTTCGCAAGGCTCGTGATCAGCAGCGCCGCGCCCATATTGACAGAGGGATTGGCGACCATCAGCTTTGTGTAGGGCCAGGCGATCAGCCGGTTTTCGGGCGAGGGCGTCGTGATCTCGTCGGGACCAACATGCCGCTTCAGCCAGGCGTTCGGATGATGCGAGGCGGCCTCCGAATAGCGCGACCAGAGCTCGCCGGATTCCGCCAGCGCCTCGCGCGGGGTCTGGCCCCAATGCGCCGACGTCGCCGCCTCGTAGAACGGATAGACGGTCACCGGGCGAAACACGCCGAGCTTCACCGCGAGCGGCTTCTGAAACGCGGCGCCGCGCTTCGGCTCCTCCACGTCATGAGCGAACGGGGTCCATGGCAGCTTGATGCCCGATCGTTCCGCCTTGGTCGCGGTCGATTGCGCTTCCGCCCCGCAGACGGCGGCGACCTCGCACTCGCCGCGCGCGATGCGTTGCGCCGCTTCGTGCAGGTAGCGGATCGGGCTCTCGCCGCCAACCGGGCCATAATAAAGGTGGGCCGGCGCCGCACCGATCCGCCGCGCGAGCTGCTGCTCCGGATCACGGTAGCGCCAGCTCAGGAAATTCACCACGTCGAGCGACTGGATTTGGTGGAGCAGCCTGGCGCCCGCGTCCGCCTCGGCGCGCTTCAGCGCCGCCTCGAGGAGGGTGATCGGCTCGAGCCCTTGCGAAATCTCCTTGGGTCGGTCGACGATCTCGCCGATGCCGACGATGACGTGAACGCGGGTTTCGGGGAGGGGATCAGTCATGAAACTCCGTGCTGCGTAGGGACCGTAGGGTGGGCTAAGGCGCGCAAGCGCCGTGCCCACCATCTGTCGACACCGTTGCTCTGCATGGTGGGCACGCTTCGCTTAGTCGTACTGAGTCACAAGAAGATTCAAGCCATTGAATCGACTCGTCTTTGTGCAAATATGGTCGTTCCAAAAAGCTCAAGAATTTCAACGAGAGCACCACACATGTGACTTAGTACGGTTAGCCCACCCTACGACTTCTTCGCGCATCGACTATTCTGCCACCAGCGCGTTCATGTGCTCGATCGCCTCCGCAAAATCCTTCTTGAATTCCTGCACCACACTGCCCGCGCTCTTGACGCCATCGATCAGGCCGACGCCTTGGCCGACGAAATAGCTCACGAGGTCGCGCGCCTTGGCGTTGCCGGCGGCTGCGGCGCGGTCGATCGAGTTGAAGGCGTCGCGGCTGATGATTGATTGTAACGGCATCGGCAGCGCGCCTGGGCTGTCCGGGCCGCGGTCCCAGGCGTCGGTCCAGACCGAGCGCAACTGCCGCGCCGGTTTTCCGGTGCGGCCGCGGGAGCGGATCGCGTCGCGGGACGAGGCCGCGATCATCTTCTCGCGAAAGATTTCGCTCGTCTCCGATTCCACCGTCGCGAGCCACACCGAGCCGGTCCAGACGCCGGCCGCGCCCATCGCCATGCAGGCCGCCATCTGCCGGCCCGTCATGATGCCGCCCGCAGCCAGCACCGGCACGTCGCGGACCTTCCGGATCGCCTGGATCACCTCCGGCACCAGCACCATGGTGGACACCTCGCCGCAATGGCCGCCTGCCTCGGTGCCCTGCACGACCAGGATGTCGACGCCGGCCGCGACCTGGCGCAGCGCATGCTCTTTGGCGCCGACCAGCGCTGCGACCACCACACCGCGCTTCCGGCCCATCTCGATCATCTCCCTCGGCGGCACGCCGAGCGCGTTGGCGATCAGCCTGACCGGATGGCGGAACGAGACCTCCAAAAGCTCGATCGCGGTCTTGCCGTCAAACGGCTGCGGCTCGTTGTCGGCGACACTGGCGGTCGCAAGCTCGATATCGTATTTTTTCAGGAGACCGCGGGTGAAGTCGCGATGGGTCTGCGGCACCCGTGCCTCCAGGCTTTTCCAGGTGACGTCCTTCTCGCCCGCGGTCGAGATGTTCTCGGGGATCAGCACGTCGACGCCATAGGGCTTGCCGTCGACATGGGCGTCGATCCATTTCAATTCCTGCTCGAGGCTGTCGGGGGAATGCGCGGTGGCGCCGAGCACGCCGAAACCGCCGGCGCGGCTGACCGCGGCCACGACGTCGCGGCAATGGCTGAAGGCGAGCAACGGAAACTCGATGCCCAGCATGGCGCAGATCGGTGATTTCATGATGCGTCCACTCCCGCAGCGGTTCTTGCTTGTCTCGGTCAAACGACGCTAGCGCAGGATAGGCATTCGCGCAAAGCGCGTTTCAAGCGGACGAATTGTGTGTAGACGCTAGAGCATAAGGGCGCAGCGCAAGCTCGTTCCATCCCGTAAAATATGGCAAGTTGAGCCATCTCTCAGTATCGCTTGGAGCCCATGTATGACCGACGCCCACGCCTATGAGCCGCCGAAAGTCTGGACCTGGAACAAGGAGAGCGGCGGCCGCTTCGCCAGCATCAATCGCCCGATCGCAGGCGCGACCCATGAGAAGGAGCTTCCCGTCGGCGAGCACCCGTTTCAGCTCTATTCGCTGGGGACGCCGAATGGCGTCAAGGTCACGGTGATGCTGGAGGAACTGCTCGCGCTCGGCCACAAGGGCGCAGAATACGATGCCTGGCTGATCAAGATCGGCGACGGCGACCAGTTCGGCAGCGGTTTTGTCGCCATCAACCCGAACTCCAAGATCCCGGCGCTGCTGGACCGTTCGGGGCCCGAGCCGATCCGCGTGTTCGAGTCCGGTTCGATCCTGTTCTATCTCGCCGAGAAGTTCAGTGCCTTCCTGCCGACCGACACGAAGACTCGCGCGGAATGCATGTCCTGGCTGTTCTGGCAGATGGGCAGCGCGCCTTATCTCGGCGGCGGGTTCGGCCACTTCTATGCCTATGCGCCGGAGAAGATCGAATATGCGATCGATCGCTTCGCGATGGAGACCAAGCGTCAGCTCGACGTGCTCGACCGGCGGCTCGCCGACCACGAATATCTCTCCGGCGGCGACTATTCGATCGCCGACATGGCGGTGTGGCCGTGGTACGGTGCGCTGGCCAAGGGCCTGCTCTATGGCGGCGGTGAATTTCTGTCGGTCGGGGACTACAAGAACGTGCAGCGCTGGACCGATCAGATCGCCAAGCGCCCGGCGGTGAAGCGCGGCCGCATGGTCAACCGTCTCTCCGGCGACCCCGCCAGCCAGCTCCACGAGCGCCACGACGCCTCCGATTTCGAGACGAAGACGCAGGACAAGATCGGCGAGCCGGCGAAGACGTGACACATGAGAGAGTAGGGTGGCCAAGCGCAGCGTGCCCACCATCTTTCAACGAATGCGATGCCGGATGGTGGGCACACTGCGCTTGGGCCACCTACGAACCACGAATTGAATAAAACAGGGACGAAACGTCATGAGCTTCTATGAGAAGGCACCGGTTCGCATCCATTACGAGGAGGCTGGCGCAGGCTTCCCGCTGCTGGTGATCGCCGGTGGCGGCCTCAACTCGACCATCGCGGGCCTGTCCGGCCCGCAATCGCCCTACAACCCGATCGAGCAATTCAAGGACGAGTACCGCTGCATCGCCGCCGACCTGCGCAATGCCAATGGCGGTCAGTCCTCGGGTCCGCTGGAGATCGACCGGCCCTGGGACGCTCATACCGACGACCATCTTGGCCTGATGGATCATCTCGGCGTCGACAAGTTCATGGTGCATGGCTTCTGCATCGGCGGGCCGTTCATCTGGAATCTCCTGAAGCGGGCGCCGGACCGCATCGCCGCCGCCGTGCTGGCGCAGCCGTCCGGCTCGCGGCCCGAGATGCGCGACCTGTTCTACGACAACAACATGAAGGGCTGGGCACCAGGCCTGGTTGACCGCCGGCCGGACGTCACCATGGAGCAGGCGGAGAAATTCCTGACGCGGATGTACCGCACCGATCCCGATTTCGTCTTCACCGTGTCGCGCGACTTCGTGCGCCAGTGTCGGACGCCGGTGCTGATCCTCCCTGACGACGTTCCGGCCCATCCCTATGCGGTTGCGATGGAGACGGCGATGCTCGCCCCGAACGCCGAGGTCAGCCTGTTCCCGTGGAAGGAGCCGAAGGAGCGCGTCCCGCTCGCCGTGCGGCAGGTCCGCTCCTTCCTCCGCGCGCACCGGCCGGCGGCGTAGGATGGGCAAAGCGGGTCTTGCGCCAAAGCGTGCCACGCGAAAGCAGAAGCGTGCCCACCATTCAAGAGCCGTGTCGTCGGGAGAATGGTGGGTACGGCGCCTTGCGCCTTAGCTGTGAACTTTCAGGAGGTTGTCCATTCGGCCCTGACCGGAAACTCTGAAGTCGCCAAACACCAGCGATTCGCGGAGAACCGAAATGGACACCCACAAGAATGCCCCTCTGACGCCGAAAGGTCGAGAGGCCATGGTACGCA
>NZ_JAFAVV010000523.1 GCF_019242285.1 Bradyrhizobium sp. | reverse complement strand
CGGTCGGGGTGCAGCCGTTTGCGGACGGCAGGCTGATCGCGGTCGCGAACTCGAACAGATTTGGGGGTAGTGCGCCGGGCAGTGTTAGTGTTGTCAGCGCATCAGAAGCCCTGCGCCATGCACCAGCCACGCTGACGACATTTCCGGTAGGCGTGTTTCCGAGGGAATGGGCACTCTCGCCTGATGGAAGTCGGCTGTTCCTCACCGAATTCGGCTCCTCGATGTTGGACATCTTCGATATCGAGGACCTGCTTCCAGAACGCGCCAGGAGTCGCGATCCCGAATGAGACAGTTCCGGGAGGCCGCAGCGCGGCCGGGCTTGGCCCGCGCCCTCAAGAGCAGGCGCCTGAGTGCAACGGAGCGTTCGGGCAGTTGCGGTCCAGGTCCGCGTCTCTGCGGCCGCCGTCGATAGCACCGAATTGTTCGATATGCCGGATTGCAAAGCAGAGTGTTCTTCCCAACCCGGAGTGCAATGATGACCGATGTGATCCTGGTACTGATTCTGCTTGCCGCTTCCGGTCACGCGACTCGGGTTGCGAGGGCGATCAGCGACGCGCTGCCGGCCCTTGTCGTGTCCCTCGAGCCGGCGGATTTCGGCAGTATCGTATCGAACGCCCAGCAACCACTGATCGTCACCTGGCAGAGAGGGCTGTTCACCAAAAGATTCGTCTATTTATGTACGCATCAGGGGCACATGTTTGTGACGGAATCGCGCTCACCGCTCACGCTGCCCGCCGATGCCAAGCTCTTGCATGCAAAGAATTGAGCGTTAAGCCCGACCGGCTGGGTGAAGCGACGAAAGGAAAAGCATCCCGCGCGCCCCTGATCTGCTCGACGAATTGTTTGGGAAGGGGTGAGGGGACATCACCATGGTTGCAGCGGTTCGGGCGGCGCTCTACCCCGCGGGTCTCAACGGGACGGCAGGCCGACAGCGATCGGTTTGACGGCGCAATCACCAAGGTGAGATAAAGGCGAGAGATCGATCGCGAAGATGCTCGAGCAGCGTGCCTCCAACCCAATGCGTAGTTTTTGCATCGGCTCGTATGCGGACCATGTCCGGTCCATCCTTGAATGACGGACTCTCCCATTGTAGCCGCCTCGCCACACCGAAGCGAAAACTCTCGCAAATTAACCTACCGCTGCTTGCCCCGGCTGCAGTACTTCGATAAGGCCGTGGCAGGGTGAGCGCACAATCGCCGGCGGGAAGTCATCATGGCGCGGATTGCTGTTGTATTTCTTGCGGCGGCCTGTCTTCTGGCTCCTCGAATTGCATGCGCGGCCGACCTTCCAATGAAAGCGCGGCCCGTTGTTCCGGCTACTCCCGCCTATACCTGGACCGGCTTCTACATTGGCGGGCATGTCGGTGCGCTATGGACTCGCCAAGATGTTGAATGGGATCCGCTGCCCTTGGGCAACAGGTTAGGAATTGACTTTGGCGTCAATCCGACCGTTGGTCGTCTCAGTACGGCCGCTTCCCTTGTGGGGGGTGTCCATGGTGGGTATAACTGGCAATTTGCGCCAGCTTGGCTGTTGGGTATTGAGGCTGATTCGTCTTGGACAAGCGCAAGTTCGAGCGCTAACTCCATTTGGACGCTATTTGGCACGACCCAGCCCGTCGCTAACAGCCTCACCACGATGTCAAACAGGCTCGATTGGCTGAGTTCCGTGCGTGGGCGCATTGGTTATCTCGTACTGCCCAACGCGCTGATCTATTTAACTGGCGGCGGTGCTTGGGGGCGTTATGATTACAGCGCTTCGGCATTCAATGGCGTGCTCCTGCAAAACGGGGGTTATCTTGCAACCACCTCGTTTGCGCGGACGGAGACCGGTTATGTGCTGGGCGGCGGACTGGAATGGGCCCTTACGCGCAACTGGCTGATCCGTAGCGAATACCTTTACTATCGCCTGGGCGGAGCCAACTCCGTTGCCTTTTCTCCAAATCTTCCCACGACCTTCCCCTCCAGCTTCACCTGGCGCGACCCGACTGTGCATGTCGCTCGCCTCGGACTAAGCTATAGGTTCGACTGGGGCGTTCCGCTCGTCGCAAAATATTAACGACCATACGAGTTCCTCCAACAAAGTCGCTATCGTGACGGATCCGAGGAAGATCCAGTGACGGGCGGAGCCACTCGGAATCAGTTCTCCAGAATTCTATATTGGCGAGAGATACGACCACGTTGTCTGCTCTGGTTCAGACCTCGGACAACCTTGGCTTGGTCTGAACTGGCCCCGGTTATCTGAACAAAAATTCCGCGTCGATACGTGGAGCCTCTGCCGGGGTTAGGCCGCCGCGCGGAGGAAGATCGAAGTAGGCTTGATCCGGGGTGCGGTCGTCAAGGCTCGAATGCGGCCGTCGTCCGTTGTAAAAGTCGAGATACCGGCCGATCGAGCTTCAGCATCACGCCTTGAACCTTGAGGTCGGCGGACCATGTACGGGTAACCTTGCTCAATTGCCGGGCCAAAGCCTCGGCGTCGCGCCGACCGGCCTGATCGAGCCTCTCCACTTTTACTTCTGAAAGCGGCACTGCCGGGCCTCCATCATGCTATCTGAAACAACCGAAAGTACCTTCAGTTGCAACCTCCTGGGGAGGAGCTCGCCCCGATCTGACGGCTCGGCTCGCAGGATTTGACAGTCGTGACACCCGATAGCAATCTCGCCTGCGCATCTCTGGCGCCGCCTCGCGGCCATCGCGCCGAGACCACTCACCTGGAGTTCCAACCGTGTATGGATCAATCCTGCTCGCCGCCGTGTGCGCTTCGGCGTTGACGGTGGCTTCGGCCGCCTCCGCCAAGACCCTGATTTTCTGCTCGGAAGGCAGCCCGGAGAATTTCTATCCCGGCGTCAACACCACCGGCACGTCGTTCGACGGCAGCGAGCCGATCTACAACCGCATCGTCGAGTTCGAGCGCGGCGGCACGCAGGTGGTGCCGAGCCTCGCCGAGAAATGGACGATCTCGCCCGATGGGACCACCTACACCTTCAACCTGCGCAAGGGCGTGAAGTGGCACTCGACGTCCAAATCGTTCAAGCCGACGCGCGACTTCGATGCCGACGACGTCATCTTCTCGATCGAGCGGCAATGGAAGGAAGACAATCCGTACTTCAAGGTGACGAGCTCGAACCATTCCTATTTCGGCGACATGGGCATGCCGAAACTGCTGAAGTCGGTCGAGAAGGTCGATGACTACACCATCAAGATAACGCTCAACCAGCCGGAAGCCCCATTCCTCGCCGACCTCGCAATGCCTTTCGCGGCGATCCAGTCCAAGGAGTATGCCGATGCGATGCTCAAGGCCGGCACGCCCGAGAAGATCGACCAGGATCCGATCGGCACCGGCCCGTTCTATCTGGTGCAGTATCAGAAGGACGCCGTGATCCGCTACAAGGCGTTCCCGCAATTCTGGGGCGGCAAGGCCAAGATCGACGACCTCGTCTATTCCATCACGCCGGACGCCTCGGTGCGCTGGGCCAAGCTCCAGAAGGGCGAATGCGACGTGATGCCTTATCCGAACCCGGCCGACCTCGACGCGATGAAAAAGGATCCGAGCATCACGATCCTGGAGCAGCCGGGTCTCAACGTCGGCTATCTCGCGTTCCAGACCCAGAAGAAGCCGTTCGATGATGTGCGCGTGCGCAAGGCCGTCAGCATGGCGATCGACAAGAAGGCGATCATCGATGCCGTCTATCTGTCGACCGGCATCGCGGCCAAGAACCCGATCCCGCCCTCGATGTGGTCGTATAATGACGACGTCAAGGACGATCCCTATGATCCGGCAGCGGCCAAGAAGCTGCTGGCCGAGGCAGGCTATCCCGACGGTCTGGAGACCGATCTGTGGGCCATGCCGGTGCAGCGGCCCTACAATCCGAACGCGAAACGCATCGCCGAGCTGATGCAGGCCGACCTCGCCAAGATCGGCGTCAAGGCCGAGATCAAGTCGTTCGAATGGGGCGAATACCGCAAGCGGATGCAGGCCGGCGAGCACCAGATGGGCATGCTGGGCTGGACCGGCGACAATGGCGATCCCGACAATTTCCTGCACACGCTGCTCGGCTGCGACTCGGCGCAATCTGGCGGGTCGAATGTCGCCAAGTTCTGCTACAAGCCGTTCGACGAGCTGGTCGTGAAGGCCAAGACCGTCAGCGACCAGGCCGAGCGGGCCAAGCTTTACGCGCAGGCCCAGGTGATCTTCAAGGAGCAGGCGCCCTGGTTCACCATCGCGCATGCGGTGCAGTTGAAGCCCGTCAACAAGCGGGTGATCGACTTCAAACTCTCGCCGTTCGGACGCCACACCTTCTATGGCGTCGACGTCAAGGAATAGTGGCCGGGGCGGCCTTTGCCGCTCCGGCGCTTCCGTCCTTCGGTTTCCGGCGAGATGACAGAGAACGGCATGCTCCGGTTCGTTCTTACCCGGCTCAGCCTGGTGATCCCGACCTTCATCGGGATCACGTTGCTCGTGTTCGTCCTGGTCCGCCTGATCCCCGGCGATCCCATCGAGACGATGGCCGGCGAGCGCGGCATCGATCCGGCCCGGCTCGCGCTATTGCGCAAGGAGTACGGCTTCGATCAGCCGGTGCTGGTCCAATACGGCTTCTATCTGTCGCGGCTGGTGCATGGCGACCTCGGTCGCTCGATCGTCACCCATGAGCCGGTGATGTCCGAATTCGAGACGCTGTTCCCGGCAACGGTGGAGCTGTCGGTCTGCGCGATCCTGTTTGCGCTGTGCCTCGGTCTGCCGGCCGGCATCATCGCCGCGGTCCGGCGCAACTCCATCTTCGATCACGGCGTGATGGGGATTTCGCTGACGGGATATTCGATGCCGATCTTCTGGTGGGGATTGTTGCTGATCCTGCTGTTCTCGGTGCAACTGGGATGGACGCCGGTGTCGGGCCGGATCGCCGTGCAATACTACATCGAGCCGGTGACCGGCTTCCTGCTGATCGATACGTTGCTGAGCGGTGATTTCGGCGCGTTTCGCTCGGCCTTGTCGCATCTCGTGCTGCCCATGATCGTGCTTGGGACGGTGCCGCTCGCCGTGATCGCCCGCATGACGCGCTCCGCCATGCTGGAGGTGCTGGGCGAGGACTACATCCGCACCGCCCGCGCCAAGGGGGTGCCGCGTTTCCGCGTGATCGCGATCCACGCGTTGCGCAATGCGCTGATCCCGGTGGTGACGGTGATCGGGCTGCAGGTCGGCGTCCTCTTCACCGGTGCGATCCTCACCGAGACGATCTTCTCCTGGCCGGGCGTCGGCAAATGGCTGATCGAGGGCATCAACCGCCGCGACTATCCGGTGTTGCAGGGCGGCACGCTGCTGATCGGCGCGATCGTCATGATCGTCAACCTCCTGGTCGACGTCACCTATGGGATGATCAATCCCCGCATCCGGCACACCAGATGACCATCGAAGCCCTCGAGAACTCCGTCATCATGGCGCAAGCGGACGCTCTGCCGCACCCGCTGTGGGAGTTCTGGTCCGATTTCAGGGCAAATCCCGGCGCGGTGGCAGGCCTCGTCGTGATCGCGGTCCTGATTGTGCTTGCGCTGTTCGCCGATCTTGTCGCGCCGCATTCCCCTGTTCTCACCAACAACGCGGTCTTTCTCAGGCCTCCGTTCTGGCAGCAGGGCGGATCGATCGCCTATCCGCTCGGCACCGACGCGATCGGCCGCGACATTCTTTCCCGTCTCATCCATGGGGCGAGGCTTTCGCTGCTGATCGGCATCGCAGTGGTGACGCTGTCGGTGATATCGGGCACGATCCTCGGCCTGGTGGCGGGTTTCTTCCGCGGCGTGACCGAAATCGCGATCATGCGGCTGATGGACATCACGCTGACTTTGCCGAGCCTGTTGCTCGCGATCGTGATCGTTGCGATCCTCGGGCCGGGCCTGATGAATGCCATGCTCGCGGTCGCGATCGTGCTGCTGCCGCATTACGTGCGGATCGCGCGCGCCGCAGTCATCAGCGAAGTTTCCAAGGATTACGTCACTGCGGCCAGGGTCGCAGGCGCCGGCCGGCTCCGGTTGATGTTCAAGGAGGTGTTGCCGAACTGCGCGGCGCCCCTGATCGTCCAGGCGACGCTCGGCATTTCGACGGCGATCCTGGACGCGGCCGCGCTGGGTTTCCTCGGTCTCGGTGCGCAGCCGCCTTTGCCCGAATGGGGGACGATGCTGGCGGACGCGCGCGAATTCGTGCTGCGGGCCTGGTGGGTCGTCACGCTTCCGGGCTCGGCGATCCTCGTCACGGTGCTGGCCTTCAACCTCATGGGCGACGGATTGCGCGACGCGCTCGATCCCAAGCTCAAGCGATAGCACGCAGGGGCGATCTGATGCCGTTGCTGGAGATTGAGAATCTGTCGGTGGCGTTCCCGTCGAAGAACGGGCTGGTTCGCGCCGTGGATGGTGTCAGCCTCACGCTCGAGAAGGGCGAGGTGCTGGGGATCGTCGGCGAATCCGGATCCGGCAAGAGCGTCGGCATGCTGGCCCTGATGGGACTCGTGCCCTTTCCGGGACGCGTCGCGGCCGACAGGCTGTCGTTCGAGGGGCGCGATCTGCAGACCTTGTCCGACCGCGAGCGGCGCGCACTCACCGGCAAGGACGTGGCGATGATCTTCCAGGAGCCGACCACGTCGCTCAATCCCTCGTTCACGATCGGCTATCAGCTCGCCGAGACCTTGCGCATCCACGAAGGCATGGATCGCAAGGCCGCGCGGCGGCGCGTGATCGAGCTCCTGGAGCAGGTCGGCATTCCGGCCGCCGAGAGCCGGCTGGCGGCCTACCCGCACCAGCTCTCGGGCGGCATGAACCAGCGCGTCATGATCGCGATGGCAATCGCCTGCAATCCAAAGCTCCTGATCGCCGACGAGCCGACGACGGCGCTCGATGTCACCATCCAGGCCCAGATTCTCGATCTGCTGCTATCCCTGCAACGCGACCGGGGCATGGCGCTGATCCTCATCACCCACAACATGGGCGTGGTCCTGGACACGACCGAGCGGGTCGCCGTCATGTATGCGGGCCAGATCATGGAGCAGCGCCCGACGCAGAGCCTGTTCGCGTCGCCGCAGCATCCCTATACGGCCGCGCTGCTGGCCGCCCGCCCGGAGGCGAGCGACGGCGGACGGCTCGCCACCATTCCGGGCGTGGTGCCGGGAGTCTATGATCGGCCGCGGGGATGCCTGTTCGGTCCGCGTTGCGCCTATGCGACGCCGCTGCCCGATAAGGTGCGTCCCGATCTGCGCCCCTGGATGGACGGCATGGTCCGCTGTCACTATCCGCTGGGCGATCCGACACGGGAGGCCCGCATCGCGACCGACGGCGGCGGCGCCGCCGGCGCACCGGACCTTGCGCGCGAGACCGCGTCATGACGACGCTCGTCACCGCCTCCGATCTCAAGCGCAGCTATGAGGTCAAGCGGGGCTGGTTCCGCGCGCCGGCACATCTGCAGGCCGTGGGCGGGATATCCTTCGCGATCGAGACCGGCAAGACGCTGGCGGTCGTCGGCGAATCCGGTTGCGGCAAGTCGACGCTCGCAAGACTCGTGACTCTCATCGAGAAGCCGAGCGCCGGCACGCTGATGCTCGATGGACTGGATGCGGTCGATCCTCCCGCCAACGCCGTGAAGCCGTTGCGCCGGACGGTGCAGATCGTGTTCCAGAACCCCTATGGGTCGCTCAACCCCCGCAAGCGCGTCGGCGCCATCCTCGAAGAGCCGCTGGTCATCAACACCACGCTCTCGAGGCAGGACCGGCGGGCGCAGGCGCTCGACATGATGGCAAGGGTCGGGCTGCGTCCGGAGCAATATCGCCGCTATCCGCACATGTTCTCGGGCGGCCAGCGCCAGCGCATCGCGATCGCGCGCGCCCTGATGGTGCGGCCGAAGCTCCTGGTCGCCGACGAGCCGGTCTCCGCACTCGATGTGTCGGTGCAGGCGCAGGTGCTCAACCTGCTGACCGACCTGCAGCGCGAGTTGGGGCTGACCTATCTGTTCATCTCCCACGATCTCGGCGTGGTGCGTCACATCGCCGACGACGTGATGATCATGTATCTGGGCATCGCCGTCGAGCACGGGCCGAAGGAGCGCATCTTTGCGCGGCCGCTGCATCCCTATGCGCAGGCCCTGCTCGACGCGACGCCGGGCCTCGGCCGCAACCGCCAGCGGACCGTGCCGAAGGGCGAGTTGCCTTCGCCGCTCGATCCGCCGAAAGGCTGCGTGTTCTCGACCCGCTGCCCGCATGTGACCGAGCTGTGCCGCGTGCAGCGGCCGCCCCTGCGGCCGCTCGATGGCCGCCTGGTCGCCTGCCACTACGCCGAGCGTTTCCTGGAGGCGCAGGCGGTTTGAAGTCCAGGGCGGCGGGCGCGGAACATTGGGTCCCACGCGCGATTGTATAGGGAAAGCCAGACGCGAACTTTCTGGAGCCTGCGATGTCCGACATTCCCCAACTTCTCGAACGGAAGCAGACGCTGATCGACCAGATGCACAAGCAGCCGGAACTCGAAGACGACACCGACATCCAACGCGAGCTTCGCGAGATCGACCGGGCGCTGGACCGCATGGAGCCCGATTCGAAGGAGCACTGAGCTACCGCCTCAGTCTTGCTCGTAGCCATAGACCTCCGGCAGGATGAAGATCGCGGCGAGCAGGCCGATCAGCGGGAAGATCGCGACGAACAGCGTGGCATTGGCCTGTCCGATCGCCGCGAACAGCGACGGGAACAGGAAGATCGCCAGAAACGACGGCAGCTTGACGAACATGTAGGCGAAGCCGCTCGCCGTGCCCCGGTATTCCGGTTTCGCCACCATGGTCGGGATCGTCATGCAGTTCGAGGCGTCCCAGTAGTGGCCCCAGAGCATCGCGGCGGCGACGAACGGCAGCAGGTAGACGTGGTTCGCGTAGAGCGCCCAGGCCGCGACGAGCAGCGAGACGAACACGATGGCGAAGCCGATGATGCTGATGCCGCGGTGGCCGAGCTTCGGGGTGAGCATCGGCGCGGTCCAGCCCGCCACCGCGGCGAACGAGAACAGCGCCATGTT
>NZ_JAFAVV010000463.1 GCF_019242285.1 Bradyrhizobium sp. | reverse complement strand
GAGCCGTCGTTCCAGATGTGGACGACCTCGCGGGCCACGTCGGGCGTATCGATGAGATCGAGGCTGTAGCGATAGGCGATATGCACACCGCACAGCCAGTTCTGCAGCGCGCCGACCATCGGTCGATAGTCGGTCGGCATCGTCAGCGGAATCACGCTCGACTGGGCGCGCTGGGTGTTGAATTCGGCGAGCGAAGAGCTCGAGAGCCAGACCGGCTGAATGTGGGGCACGGCGACGCGGTTGAAGAAGTCAGCCAGCTTTCTTCGCGTGTTCTCGTTGATGCGGGCGGTGCTTCCGTTGAGAATGCCGAGCAAGGTGCCCTGCGCCAGGCCTGTTTCCTGCGCGATGTGGGCCGCGATCTGGTTGTTGCCGGCAGGCAAGCGCAATGCCACGCCATGCTCGCCGATCAATTGGCGCAATATCGCCTGCGCGCTCATACGACGCTTCCCTGAACTCAACAATGAACAATTTTGGCACAAAAACACTGCAAAAACCATACAACATCGGAAATCTCCCGGAGGCGTGACGCAGGCGATTTGATGGAACGACCATCTGCCGCCGCAACGCCCAATGGCTTTTTTTGAGGCTCTTCGCCGCAATTGCGAGCCATCGGATGCGCGTGAGTGTTCGTTGGACGGGTTAGCGAAGCGTACCCGCCATTGCGTCAGCTCGTAGGATGGGCTTCGCTTTTCGCTCAACCCATCCTACAGTGCATCGCCAGCCTCACGCGACGATGCCGACGGTCAGCAGTTCGGCCCGCGGGGCGTCGGCACCAGTGAGAGAGAATAGCGGGCCGGACTCTCCCTTCGCCTGCAGCGTGCGCAGGGAATGGCGGGCATAGGTCTTGTAGAGCAGGCTGTAGCCGTCGCCGGCAACTTCCAGCCTGTGCACGCCGCGAATATTGCTGAAGGCCAGGAAGCTGCCTGCGGCGATCGCTGCCCGCACATGCTGTCGACCGATCTCGGATGAGAGTTCGGCCAGCGCAACCGGGCCGACCGTATCGCCCGGCTTGGCAGAGCGCACGGCGCTGCCCGGCCAGGCGATCTCGGTGTGGCCGAGCGACGACCGTGACAGCACGGCGCGGGGCGCCGACCAGGCCGTCGGATCCAGTGCGAAGCTGCGCGGGAAGCGGAAGCATGCAGACTCGTCGTGGAGCCAGCCCTTTGCGCGCGCGCTCAGGGTCTGCTCCACGGGCTTGATCGGCGCATAGGCGACGTGGCTCCCGGGCGTGTTCTCGACGCCGAGCAGGCCCACCCATTCGGCGCGCCGGTCGCGTGCGATCCAGGCGCCTTCGGTGTGCCAGTCGAGCTCCGTCCGCTCCTCGCCGTCGCACCGGTCGGAGTCGACTTCCATGACCAGCCGGCCGTCCTTCTGCGAACCTTGGTTGAAGGCCTTTCCGATCGAGCTGCCCAGCGTCAGTGACAGCAGGCAGGTGATCGACCGCTCCGTCGGCAGGTTCGTCACATAGATGCAGTCGACCTGGTCGGTGCGCGCCTTCTCGAGCAGGCGCTTGAGGCCAGGCGCGGCCTGCGCCAGCGACTTGTCCGCGGCGATCTGCGCCAGCAGGCTCTGGCGCCCGACGTCGGGCGGAAACTGCGCATCGGTGAACACTTGGTAATGACGGAGGGCATCGGCCAGCAAGCGGTTCTCGACGGACGAAAGCCGATAAGAGCTCAACCAGGGAAAACGGGTTTGGTCGCTGCTGTCGTCGCGAATGAGATGTCCGGTCATCTTCGCCTCCTCGTTTCGTCGGCCAGCCAGCACTCCCATGTCGGGCATGCTGGGCGCTCGTTTCTCGCGAGCTTCGGGCGCGAGCGGGGCCGTTCTGCGAGACGAACATTCTGCCTTGCCTGCCGGGTGTCACTCGGGAGGCTTGCCGGCTTACCGTCGCGTCGAAGTTAGTGCTGTATGGTGGCAGCAAAACCGGCCATGTTTCAAGAAAAGTTTCTTTTCATATTTTGCGTAGTTTCGAACTGAAAGAAACGCAACTTTCCTAGCAAAGATTTGTGGAAGACTGCTGACTTCAATGCAATGTTTCCTGACACGACGCCCAGATGGCGGTGTCATCTGGTAGTCTTCAAGATGGCTTACAATGCTGGGGACGGCAGTGGATCGTGACGAACTCAGGGAACGTCGGGCAACCTATCTGAAGGCGGTCCTTCATTCTGCCGGGCTCAAGTCCATGGCAACGCTGGCGAAGGCGCTCGGCGTCACGCAGTCGACCCTGACGAATATCCAGAGCATCAAGCGGTCGGCCAGCCCCGAACTTATCAGGAAGATCGAGCAGCTTGCGCCGCGGATCGAGGACGGGTCGATCCTCGGGGCGCAAGCGCTCTCCGCCGGAGAGCACGTCGAACTTGGACAATCACTCAACATCGAAGACCAGCTCAAGGAAGCCAATCGCGAACG
Source organism: Bradyrhizobium sp. (assembly GCF_019242285.1). Lineage (GTDB taxonomy): Bacteria > Pseudomonadota > Alphaproteobacteria > Rhizobiales > Xanthobacteraceae > Bradyrhizobium. Next base: position 8,134 of record NZ_JAFAVV010000463.1, on the reverse strand, counting down.
GCTTCACGAGCTGCTGCCGGCCGAAGAGAGGACGAGCAAGAATATCAGGGAAGTGGCCAGGAGCTTCGATTCGATGGGCAGTGACGACGTCTTCATCTATATTTCTGCGCTCAGGCGGCCATTCGAGATGGATCCCAATGAGATGGAGTTGAAGCTGGCGATCCTGAACGCCATACGCCGGAAGTCCTTCTTCATCTATCTGCGTCCGACCAGGGAACATCTCAGGCGCCTTGATTACTTCGTCGACATCGAATCGGAATTCGAGAGCTTCAAGGCGACGCTCTTCTCGGATCTGTCAAAGGAGGAGAAAGCCACGTACGCCGGTCATCTGGTTCTCGTCCAGACGGACCATGTTCCGCTGTTCGTCCTGCCGGATTTCAAGTGGCACATTGTCTACAGCGATCGCATTGACGCGCCTCAGAATGCGTTCGCCGGCGCGTTGGTTGCCGCCGGTACCGACCTGAGCGGCAGCGGCGCGGACATTCGCATCCCGCTCACGGTCGCCTCGACCAAGCGCGTTCTCTTCGAGGTCGCGAGGGCGATCTGGCAGGCAAACTCGGGGCGCCGCGGGCACGGCAAGGTCCCCAGCAAGGTCGTCGCGCGGCTCGTGGAAAGCGCTGAGCTGGCGACCAGGCAGAAGATCAAGGGCGGGTCCTGACCGCTCCACTCGTCGAGGCGATTTCCGATGTTGCGCGATCATTCGTCATGCCGACGTCTCCCGAGGTATCGTTCGCTTTTTCAGAATTTGGCTTGACGCTACCCCCAAATCAGTGGCATACTCCGCTCCGTCTCGCCTCGGCAGGAGGGGCGCATCGCGATCGTCACGATACGCGGGGCGGGATGCGATGGACGATGTGATGCTGCGAGACGAGCAGCGTCATGCGGACGGCGAAGGCGTGTGGTCCTGATATCCCGACGCTGATATCAAGTCTCGTGGTTACGATCCGCGGGGCGATGGTGGCCAGCAAGCCCGGCGCACCAGGGAGAGCGCGCTATAAGCCGTAAACCATCGCGCAGGGAAGGCCGGATCATCCGGTTGAGCCTGTGGTGACTGCCGCCTGCGTTTCTTGTTGCAGGCGGGCCGCGGGTATCAGCCGATGCCCGGTCTTCCCTGCGCCCTCTTCTGTTTTCGAGGGTGGTGTTGCAGCAGAGCTCGGACGAATCCCGTCGCGAGAATGCACCGTCTTGCCCTGATCGCTGTTTGACATCTGAATCTGAAAGCGTGACGCCGTAGGGTGGGCTGAGGCGCGAACGCGACGATGCTACGCATCGCGCGGAACGACGTGCCCACCGTCTATCGACATCATTTCTGCTCATGGTGGGCACGCTCTTGTCCTTGCGTGGCTTGCTTCGGTGCAAGAGGCCGCTTTGCCCACCCTACGGGACGTCGCCTGTGGTTAGGTCCCCGTTCAGCAGTCCAGCGTGGTCTCGCGCTCCCATTGCGTCAGGTGGCGCGAGAACTCGTTCCATTCCTCATGCTTCAGTTTGAGATAGGCCGGCACATAGGCGCCGAGGCTCTCGGTCAGCAGCTTCGAGGATTCCAGCGCCCGCAGCGCGTCGAGCAGGTTAAGCGGCAGCTTCTTGACGTCGCCGGCGAGGTGGCCGTCGGTGTACATGTTGATGTCGAGCCGCCTGCCGGGATCGCGATTGCTCTGGATGCCGTCGAGGCCCGCGGCCAGGATCGCGGCCTGCATCGCGTAGGGGTTGGCGGCGCCGTCGGCAAGCCTGAGCTCGAAGCGCCCGGCCTCGGGAATGCGGATCATGTGGGTGCGGTTGTTGCCGGAATAGGTGACGGTGTTCGGCGACCAGGTCGCTCCCGACAGCGTGCGCGGCGCGTTGATGCGCTTGTAGGAATTGACCGTCGAGTTGAGGATGGCAGTAAGCGCATCGGCGGAATGGATGATGCCGCCGATGAAAGCGTAGCCGAGCGCGGAGATGCCGAGCTCGCCGTTCTCGTCCTCGAACAGATTGCGGTCGCCCTTCCACAGCGAGACATGGACGTGGCAGCCATTGCCGGTCAGGCTGGAGAACGGCTTTGGCATGAAGGTCGCCCGCAACCCGTGCTTCTCGGCGATCGACTTCACCATGTACTTGAAGAAGGCGTGGCGGTCGGCGGTGACGAGCGCGTCGTTGTAGTCCCAGTTCATCTCGAACTGGCCGTTGGCGTCCTCGTGGTCGTTCTGGTACGGGTTCCAGCCGAGCGCGAGCATGCCATCGCAGATTTCGCTGATCACCTCGTAGCGCCGCATCAGCGCCGACTGGTCGTAGCAGGGTTTTGTCTGGCGGTCGGCAGGATCACCGACCTGCTCGCCGTCCGACGAAATCAGGAAGAACTCGCACTCGACGCCGCTCTTGAGCTGGAAGCCGCGCTCGGCGGCGCCCGCGATCACGCGCTTCAGCATGTTGCGCGGCGCCTGGGCGACCGGCTCGCCGTTCATCCAGGGGTCAGCGGCGAGCCAGCCGACCTCCGGCTTCCACGGCAATTGGATCAGGCTGTCGGGATCGGGTATCGCAAGAATGTCGGGATCGGCCGGCGTCATGTCGAGCCAGGTGGCAAAACCGGCAAAGCCCGCGCCGTTCTTGGCCATGGTGCCGATCGCCGCCGCCGGCACCAGCTTGGCGCGCTGCGTACCCATCAGGTCGGTGTAGGAGATGAGGAAATATCTGATGTTTTTTTCCTTGGCGATCTCGGCGAGGTTACGCGACATGGAGCCTCTCACAAGCGACAGATGTCAGGTTCGGGACTGGCCGGGAATCCAGTCGGTGCCGACCAGCGGCACGCGGGCGATGGCGGCGGCTTCGACGGTGAGCGCGACGAGGTCTTCGGGCTCGAGATTGTGCAGATGGCTCTTGCCGCAGGCGCGCGCGATGGTCTGCGCCTCCAGCGCCAGCACCGAGAGGAAATTGGCGAGGCGGCGGCCGCCGATGATCGGATCGAGCCGCTTCTCCAATTCCGGATCCTGGGTGGTGATCCCTGCGGGATCGCGCCCGTCCTGCCAGTCGTCATAGGCGCCGGCGGTGGTGCCGAGCGCGTTGTATTCGGCCTCCAGCGCCGGGTCGTTGTCGCCGAGCGCGATCAGCGCGGCGGTGCCGATCGCGACCGCGTCGGCGCCGAGCGCCAGCGCCTTGGCGACGTCGGCGCCGTTGCGGATTCCGCCGGAGATGACGAGCTGCACCTTACGATGCATGCCGAGCTCCTGCAGCGCCTCGACCGCCTGACGGATCGCCGCCAGCGTCGGGATGCCGACATTCTCGATGAAGACTTCCTGGGTCGCCGCGGTGCCGCCCTGCATCCCGTCGATGACGACGACGTCGGCGCCCGATTTCACCGCGAGCGCCGTATCGTAATAGGGACGGCTGGCGCCGACCTTCACGTAGATCGGCTTCTCCCAGTCGGTGATCTCGCGCAGCTCCTCGATCTTGATCTCGAGATCGTCGGGGCCGGTCCAGTCGGGATGGCGCGAGGCGGAGCGCTGGTCGATGCCTTCGGGCAGCGTGCGCATCCCGGCCACGCGCGCGGAAATCTTCTGGCCGAGCAGCATGCCGCCGCCGCCGGGCTTGGCGCCCTGGCCGACGACGACCTCGATCGCGTCGGCGCGGCGCAGGTCGTCGGGGTTCATGCCGTAGCGGGAGGGCAGGACCTGGTAGACCAGGATCGAGGAGTGGGTGCGCTCCTCGTCGGTCATGCCGCCGTCGCCGGTGGTGGTCGAGGTGCCGACCGCGCTGGCGCCGCGGCCGAGCGCCTCCTTGGCCGGACCCGACAGCGCGCCGAAGCTCATGCCGGCGATGGTGACGGGGATCTTCAGATGAATCGGCTTCCTGGCGAAGCGCGAGCCGAGCACGACGTCGGTGCCGCACTTCTCGCGGTAGCCCTCGAGCGGATAGCGCGAGATCGAGGCGCCGAGAAACAGCAGGTCGTCGAAATGCGGCAGCCTGCGCTTCGCGCCTCCGCCGCGGATGTCATAGATGCCGGTGGCGGCGGCGCGCTGGATCTCGGAGATGGTGTAGCGGTCGAACGTCGCCGAGAAGCGCGGTTCTGTCCGTGGTTTGGAGGAAGCCATCGCCCGCCGTCAGTAGGAGGAAACGTTGTCGATATGGAAATGGTAGAGGCGGCGCGCCGATCCGTACATGCGGAACGCGCCGGGGTCGACGCCGTCGCGGAAGCCGGCGCGGCCGAGCAGGTCGGCAAGGCGCGTCCTGTCCTGCTCCGTCATCGGCCGCTCGATGCAGTCGGCACCGAGGCTCTTGACGTTCCCGCGCACGAAAATCGTCGCCTCATAGATGGAATCGCCGAGCGCATCGCCGGCATCGCCGAACACGACGAGATTGCCGGCCTGCGCCATGAAGGCGCTCATCGCGCCGATCGATCCCTTGACGACGATGTCGATGCCCTTCATCGAGATGCCGCAGCGCGCCGCCGCGTTGCCGTCGACGATCAGGAGCCCGCCATGGCCGGTGGCGCCGGCGGACTGGCTGACGTCGCCCATGACGTGGACGGTACCCGACATCATGTTCTCGGCCACGCCGGTGCCGGCATTGCCATGGATGCGGACCGAGGCCTGCTTGTTCATGCCGGCGCAGTAGTAGCCGACATGCCCCTTGATCTCGATGCCAATCGGGGCGTCGACGCCGGCAACGATCGCGTGTTTTCCGTTGGGATTGGCGATCTCCCAGAGCGTCTCATTGGTCTCCGCCGCCAGCCGGTGCAGTGCCGCATTGAGCTCGCGGACGGATTGCCAAGCCAGATCGACCACCGGCATCACCGGCGTTCCCATGCGTAGACCGTCGCAGGCTCCGGCTCGAACACCCTTGCCTTGTCGATGTCCGGCAGCACCGACAGCGCGCGATATTCCGAGCCGAAGGCGACATAGTCGCGGGACTCCGCCATGACGGCCGGCTTGCAGGCGATCGGATCGCGCAGCACGGCAAACCCGTCGCGCGTTCCGACCACGAAGGTGAAGAAGCCGTCGAGCGCGTCGAGGCTCGACGTCAGTGCCTGCTTCAGTGAGTCGCCCTCGCGCATCCGCCAGGTGAGATATCCGGCTGCGACCTCGGAATCGTTCTGGGTCTCGAACGCGAAGCCCTCGCGCTGCAGGTTGCGCCGCAGCGCGTTGTGGTTGGAGAGCGAGCCGTTATGGACCAGGCATTGATCCTCGCCGGTCGAGAACGGATGGGCGCCGTCGGTCGTCACCGCCGACTCCGTCGCCATGCGCGTGTGGCCGATGCCGTGGGTGCCCCGCATCGCCGGCACCGCGAATTTGTCGGCAACGCGTTCTGGCAGCCCGACCTCCTTGTAGATCTCCATGTGCGAGCCGACGCTCACGACGTGCAGCCGGGGATGATGGGTCCGCAGCCAGGCGAGCGCCCGCGCCTGGCCGGCGCGCGGCACGGTCACCACCAGATGGCTGGCCCGGCGCGTCAGCTCGACCGGCGCTTCGAGAGCCGCACGCAGGCCCTCCCTGAGATCATGGTCGATCGCCGCCTCGGGCGCGCGCAGGGTCAGCTTGATGCCATCGTCGGCGCCCGCGCCGTAAACGGCGATGCCGGCGCTGTCCGGGCCGCGCGCAGACATGGTCGCGAGCATGTTCGACAGGTGCCGGCCGAGCTCCGGCTGCATTGCTTCGTTCTTCAGAAACAATCCTACGATTCCGCACATGGGCTCCGCTCCCGACCGGCAAGCAATGTAGCAGCTTCGGTCGCTTCGTCAATTTATGAGGAATATATTTTTCCTGATAAGAAAATAGGCAATGGGTGGAAGAGATTAGGCCCGGCGTGGATAGACGATGATCGACAGATACGTCATCGGCCGTTTGACCAGCACTTCCGGGCCGTGCAGCGCGCCGGAATCGAACAGGATGGAATCGCCGGGCCGCAACCGGTAGCTCTTGTTGCCGTGGCGATAGATCACCTCGCCGGTCAGCATGTAGATGAACTCGGTTCCGGCGTGCTGGAAGCCGGTATAGGTCTCGGCTTCCTCCTTGAGCGTGATGAGGTAGGGCTCGACCACGACGTCGTCGCCGTTGACGTGCCCGAGGAGTTGATAGACGTGCCCGACCTTGGTGCCGCGGCGTTCGATCACGACGCCCTGCTTGGCGCGGACGAAAGAGCAGTCGCGGCGTTCCTCGGACGCCGCAAACAAGAGGCTGAGCGGAACGGTGAGCGCGTTCGCGATCGATTGCAGCGTGGAGAGCGACGGCGAGATCTGGCCGTTCTCGATCTTCGACAGCATCCCGGCCGAGATGTTGGCGGCGCCGGCGAGGTCGAGCACGGAGAGATCCTGCTCGCGCCGGGTATCCCTGATCTTCGCGCCGAGCGCACGCTCCAGGCTGCGATTGGGTTCGACGGGCGCGTTCGAGCCGGTTCGGTATTCGGATGTTTCGGCGACCGTCTCCTTCGCGTGCGCGGCGGCCTTTCGCTTCATCTGCCTCGTTCCCCTGCTGTGTCCGCGAGTCGTAACACGGCGGCGGGGCGAAACGACAGGTCTTTCCCGGCGGCGGCCGGCAAAGGACGCGATGGCCGTCGGGCGCATCAGGTCGCCTGCCACGAGCAGCCGAATTCGGCGGCACTGTCGGAGAACCAGGTCCAGAAGCTCTGCGCCAGGCTGCGAAACACCGCGATCTCGAAGCGGGCACTGCCGTCCGCATCGTCGTCACAGCGCCAGATGGTGGCGCCGATGTGGGCGACGATCGTGGTGGCGGCATCGCCCACCCTGAAGGCGCGGGGATGCAGATCGACGGCAAAGCCCTTGGCGAGGGTCTGGCGGATCGCGCGGCCGCCGACGCGGAAGACCGCATAGCCGCCGCTCTGGTCGGCGATCGAGGCGAGCGGGCTCGTGACCTGCCGGAGCGAGGCGCTGAACAGGTGGCGGTCACGCTCGTGCAGCGCGAGCCAATGCTCCGGACTGATCCCGACGAAGGCGACCTCGCCGGCGCGAACCAGGGTGAAGCTGCTCGGCAGTTCGATCAGGAAATGCTGACGGATGCGTTCACGCAAGGCAGCCTCCTGGCTCCTGCGCGCCTGCATGGTGGCGATGCCGAGGCCGTGGCGCTCGCCAATCGTGACGCCGCCGCCGGACTGCGGCTGGCCGGCGTCGCACAGTGCCGGCGACGGAGAGAACGCGGTGTCAGCCATGAAGACGCTTTCCTTCGGGATCGAAGAAGACGGGCGAGACCAGCTCGACCTCGGTGTCGCCGTCACGAACGGGATCATGCGCGCGCACGCGCTCGCCGATCCGCATTCGCCCCCGCTTGATCAGGCCAAGCCCGATCCAATGGCCGAGCATCGGCGAGAACGCGACCGAGGTGACGTAGCCCTCGTCGTTCTCCATCGTGGGCTCGGCGCCGATGGCAAGGAAGTGTGCTCCGGCGCGGAGCCGCGCCGCCGGATCGACCGGCCTGATGCCGACCAGCGCCGGCCGCTCGGGATCGACGAGCCCCGGCCGCTGCGCCAGCACGCAGCCGACGAAATCCTTTTTCCGCGACATCATGCGTGCGAGCCCGAGATCGGCGGCCGTGGTCATGCCGTTGAGCTCGTTGCCGGCGACGTGGCCCTTCTCGATCCGCATCACGCCGAGCGCCTCAGTGCCGTAGGGGACAATCCCATAATCGGCGCCGGCTTCCATGATCGCCCGGATCGCGGCGTCTCCGGCATTCGCCGGCACCGCCAGCTCGTAGGCAAGCTCGCCAGAGAACGAAATCCGGAACAACCGGGCCGGAACGCCGCGCCACGCAAATTCGGCGCAACCGAGATAGGGCAGGGCGGCGTCGGAGACGTCGAGCGCATCGCCGAGCAGGCGCGCGAGCAGAAGGCGCGATTGCGGTCCGGCAATGGAATATTGCGCCCACTGCTCGGTGACGGAGACGAGCTGCACGTCGAGCTCGGGCCACAGCACCTGGCGCGCGTGCTCCAGGTGCTGCATCACCTTGCCGGCGTTCGCAGTCGTGGTCGACATCACGAAATGATCCGGCGCGAGGCGGGCCGAGGTGCCGTCGTCCATGACCAGGCCGTCCTCGCGCAGCATCAGGCCGTAACGCACCTTGCCGACCGGCAGAGTGGAGAAGGTGTTGACATAGACGCGATCGAGGAAGGCGCCGGCGTCGGCGCCCTGGACGTCGATCTTGCCGAGGGTCGAGAC
>NZ_JAFAVV010000634.1 GCF_019242285.1 Bradyrhizobium sp. | reverse complement strand
CGCGATCCTTCATCTTGCGCATGTGGTCGAGCGTGATGATGTCCTTGTTGCCGGTCGCCGTGACGAAGATATCAGCCATCGGCGCGGCATCTTCCATTGTGACGACCTGATAGCCTTCCATCGCGGCCTGCAGCGCGCAGATCGGATCGATCTCGGAGACCATGACGCGGCAGCCGGCCTGGCGCAGCGAGGCGGCCGAGCCCTTGCCGACGTCACCGAAGCCCGCGACCATCGCGACCTTGCCCGACAGCATCACGTCGGTGCCGCGGCGGATGCCGTCGACCAGCGATTCGCGGCAGCCATAGAGGTTGTCGAACTTCGACTTGGTGACACTGTCGTTGACGTTGATGGCCGGGAACAGCAGCGTACCCTTGTTCGCCATGTCGTAGAGGCGGTGCACGCCGGTCGTGGTCTCCTCCGAGACGCCCTTGATGTTCTTGGCGATCTCGGCAAACCAGCCCTTCGGCTTCTCCTTCAGGAGCCGCTTGATCAGCGCGTAGAAGACTTCCTCTTCCTCGGAGGCAGGCTTGTCGAGGAAGGCGGTGTCGCCCTTCTCGGCGCGGACGCCGGCATGCACCAGCATGGTGGCGTCGCCGCCGTCGTCGAGAACCATGTTCGGGGTGCCGCCGCCATGCCAGTCGAACAGTCTAGCCGTGTAGTCCCAATATTCGGTCAGCGTCTCGCCCTTCACCGCGAACACCGGAATGCCGGCCGCCGCGATCGCGGCCGCGGCGTGATCCTGGGTCGAGTAGATGTTGCAGGAGACCCAGCGGATGTCGGCGCCGAGCGCTGCCAGCGTCTCGATCAGGACCGCGGTCTGGATCGTCATGTGCAGCGAGCCCGCGATCCGCGCGCCCTTCAGGGGCTGCTTCGGACCATATTCCTCGCGGGTCGCGATCAGGCCGGGCATCTCCGTCTCGGCAAGCGAGATTTCCTTGCGGCCGAAATCGGCGAGCGACATGTCCTTGACGATGTAGTCGGTGAAGCTTGGCTTCTTGGCGGCGGCGGTCATGGGAGGGGTTCCGATCGAATGATGTTCAACATGTCAGTGCGAGAGCAAGCGCGGCGTCTTGTGGCACGGTCTGCTCCCTCTCTCCCCGCAAGCGGGGAGAGGTTAGAGGGCTACACCACGCGCTTGAACGGTTCGACGAGATCGGTCTTCTCCCAGGAGAAGCCGCCCTCATTGTCGGGGATGCGGCCGAAATGGCCGTAGGCCGAGGTGCGCGCGTAGATCGGCCGGTTGAGGTCGAGGTGCTTGCGGATGCCGCGCGGCGTCAAATCCATGACCTCGGCGGCGGCCTTTTCGAGCTTGTCCTCGGCCACCTTGCCGGTGCCGTGGGTGTCGATGTAGATCGACAGCGGCCGCGCCACGCCGATCGCGTAGGCGAGCTGCAGCGTGCAACGGTCGGCAAGCCCAGACGCCACGATGTTCTTGGCGAGATAGCGCGCGGCATAGGCCGCGGAACGGTCGACCTTGGTCGGGTCCTTGCCGGAGAAGGCGCCGCCGCCATGCGGGGCCGCGCCGCCATAGGTGTCGACGATGATCTTGCGCCCGGTCAGGCCGGTGTCGCCATCCGGGCCGCCGATGAAGAATTTCCCGGTCGGATTGATGTGCCAGATGGTCTTGCCGTTGATCCATCCCTTCGGCAGCGCCTCGCGCACATAAGGCTCGACCCGCTCGCGAACCTGCTCCGAAGTCATCTCCTCGACCAGGTGCTGGTGCGAGACGACGATCTCGCGCACACCGACCGGCTTGCCGTTCTCGTACTGCACCGTGACCTGGCTCTTGGAGTCCGGCCCCAGCACCGTCTCGCGGCCGGCGTGGCGCGCCTCGGAGATCAATCGCAGGATCTTGTGGGCGTAGAAGATCGGCGCCGGCATCAGGTCCGGCGTCTCGTTGCAGGCATAGCCGAACATGATGCCCTGGTCGCCGGCGCCCTCTTCCTTCGCCGCGCCGTTGGCGTCGACGCCCTGGGCGATGTCCGCCGACTGCGGATGCAGCAGGATCTCGATGTCGCAGGTCTCCCAATGAAAGCCGTCCTGCGCGTAGCCGATGTCCTTGATCGCGGCGCGGACCACGCTCTTGATCTGGTCGTTGGAGACCGACGTCGGCCCGCGGGTCTCGCCGGCGATCACCACCTTGTTGGTGGTGGCGAGCGTCTCGCAGGCCGCGCGGATCGCCCAGGGGTCGATCCCGGCCTTCGGCCCCTCGCGGTAGAACAGGTCGACGATCTCGTCCGAAATCCGGTCGCAGACCTTGTCCGGATGGCCTTCGGAGACGGATTCACTGGTGAACAGATAAGACGCGCGCATCAAGCTAACCCCATGTTGCCGCCCGATGTCGGCGGTCGTTCGAAATCCGTCCCTGGCTCATCAGTCCCGCCGGCGCGAGATGATGTAGGACTCGTCATAGAACCAAAGCCCGTTGTGCTTGCGGAGAACTTCTCGGGCGGCATCGAGAGGGCGGCCGCTTTGAGCCATTTCCGTCAAACGGTCGTCTTCGACCTGCGCGACATACACCGCCGCGTTCCAGGCTGCAAAGGCCGTAGAGGTCCCAATTGTTCCTGTGACCTCGTTGGGCAGCGCCTCCATATCATAGCGGAACACCGAGCGGTTATCGGCGTAGGCGTTAAAGTTGAGTTCCCGCCCGGCCGAGCCCAATTCGTATTTGACCGCACGCAACAGCTCATGGCGGCTGACTGCGAAAGGATTTTCTCCCGGCCAGATCGCCTGGATCATTTCCAGTCCCGGATCCTGGCCATGGGAGTGGATTCCGATCAGCCGGCCACCGGCGCGCAGCGCCCGGGCCAGCGGTGCAATGATCCGCTTGGCGCGGAAATTGACCGAGGATTTCGCCCGGTAGGGCTGGGACGCGATGATCAGGTCGAAATTGGCCTCGGTGCGGCCCGCCCGGGGGATGATCTGGTCGAGCAGGAAGCGATGGTCTTCCCGGTACAGCACGATCGCGACCGGCCGCTCGTAAATCGGCATGCCCGAGCGCGGGCTGACGCTGGCGCGCCAGTTCTGCTCCAGGAACGGCTGCAATTCCGCGATCTGCGCCTCGAATTCGCCCGAGGAGGCGCCCCGCAACGGCACCTCGTGCCAGATCATGCCGGACGCCGCCGCCGGCGAGCGCGGGGTCAGCCAAGGCGCCTCGGCATAATACATGTTGGTCAGCACGAAGACGGTGGCCGGGTGCTCGAACAGCCGGTCCGGCAGCTTCTCCAGGGTCAGCCGCACGTCCTCCAGGCTCAGTTCCTTGCCGGCGACGTAGAACGGCATGTGGGGAAAGCGGCCGTGCATCAGCCGCAGCACCCGCGCGAGCACCGTGCCGTCGCCGATTCCGGCATCGAATACCCGCAGCGCCGGCGGGCGCGGATGGATGCTCGACAGCTCGAGCCCCACCCGCTCGGCGATCACCCGCTTCTCGCTGCAGGTATGGACGAACAAGAGGTACTTCTGCCGGTTCTCGAAGAAGCGGAAATTCGACCTCGGATCGCGCTTTTCCGGCGGGACCTTGAGGCCGCGCGGCGGCGGCGCGGCGCCGGTCGAGGCCGCGATATAGGCCTGGATGCGGTCCAGCGTGTCGATGGTGATGCGCTTGCCCTCACGCAGGCGGTGCACCAGCTTGCCGTCATTGACGGCGCGGCGCCCGAACGTCGATTCCGCCATGTCGGCGTGGCGGCAGAAGTCGGAGATGTGGCTCAGAATCTCGTCGTTTCGCATCGGGCGGAGGTCGGACGGCGGTGGGCAATCGCGGATCGGTGGGCCGCTCTAGCATCATTTGCCCACCTGGGAAATGCCCTTCAGGCAGCCGCCGATACTTTTCGCGATCCGGCCCGCCTCCAGGCCGATCTCGCGCAGCTGTCCGGTCGGCGAGGTGATCTGGCCGCAGAAATAGAGGCCGGGCGCGGCGGTCGGACGGCCGGTCACACGCGGTGCGCCGGCCTGGTCGAGCACGCCCTCGACGTCCGGCAGCAGGCGCCGCAGGTCGGGCCGGAAGCCGGTGGCGAGGATCACGGCATCGAACGGCTCGCGCCGGCAGTCGGCGAACACGACGCCCTCGCTGGTGAAATGATCGATGCCGCCGCGTACCTTGATCGCGCCGTCCCTGATCCGCGCCAGCGTGCCGACATCGATCAGCGGCACGCGGCCGTTTTCCTCGACCATCTGCCGCGGGCCCTTCGCGGCGCGGCGCAGACCGAGCTTCTCGATGTCGCCGGTCGCGAGCCGCAGCACCAGCGCGTTCATGCGGTCGACCAGGCGCGCCGGCAGGCGCCGGTACAGGATGGCCCAGGACAGGATCGGGAAGCCGAGCAGATCGCGCGGCAGCACCTGCACCGGGCCGCGCACTGCGAGCGCGACATCGACCCCTGCTTCGGCGAGATCGAGCGCGATCTCGCCGCCGGAATTGCCGAAGCCGACCACCAGGACGCGGCGGCCGAGGAATGGCTGCGGATTGCGATAGTCGCTGCTGTGGCCGATCGTGCCGCGAAAGATGTCGATGCCGCGCCAGGATGGACGATGCGGCGCGTTGGCGAGGCCCGTCGCCACCGCCA
>NZ_JAFAVV010000567.1 GCF_019242285.1 Bradyrhizobium sp. | reverse complement strand
GGCGCGCATCGAGGGCTACCTGACCCTGGAGCCCGAGATCTCGCAAGTCATGGTGTTCGGCGATCGCCGTCCCTATCTGGTCGCCGTCATCGTCCCGGACCCGGAATTCGCCGCTGCGTACGCTACCGGCGAGGAACGGCCCGATCTAGATATGCTCGCCGCCGATCCCGACTTCTCGAAAGCGATCGGCGCAGCGGTCAATCGCGTGAATCTGACCCTGCCGCCCAGCGAACGTGTGCGCCGCTTTATCGTAGCGCCGGAACCGTTCACGATAGCCAACGGCCAGATGACGCCGACCCTCAAGATCAAACGTCACGTAATCCGAGAGATCTACGGCGCATCGCTCGACGCGCTCTATCACGGCAAGGAAATTGCCGCCTGACCGCCCTCCAGGACGTTAGTCCGCCTCGCCCTTCTCGACGGTTTCCGCCTCCACCTCGTAGTAGGCATCGAGGCCGATCATGTCCTCGATGTCCTTACGCAGCACTGTGAAATGATTGTCGCCGATGCGGGTGTACCGGCCGGTCTGCAGCATTTCGCCCAGCGCTTCTTTCATGAAGTGAACGGCGACGCCCAGCAGAAGTTGGGCGTCGATGCATCCGCGGTAGCCCATCGCCTGCAGCTCCGCCAAGGAATAAATCGGGCGGCCATCGCGATTGCCGCGGCTCTGCACCCATACCAGCGGCAGCTTGGAACGCTTGGGAGCGGCCTCGGCTTCGCTATGGTTGCGCGGGAATACAAGGCCGAGATCTGCCCCGACTTCCGCGGTCGCATTGACCCGTCCGATCGCTTCGTCAAGACCGAATTCCCGGCACGTATCGGAGCGCGCGATGATCACAAAATCGCGGTCGACCCGGTCTCGCTCGCGGCAAGCCCATTTGATCTTGTCAACGAATTCGGGCAATGGCACGGCGTGCGCGACGTATTTGTGGTAATGCGCCCGCTTTGGAAACAATTGGTCCTCGATGTGGATGCCGGCAATTCCGGCGGCGGCGAACTCCTGTACCGTGCGCATCGTGTGCAGCGGCTCGCCAAACCCCGCTCCGGCATCCGCGACCAGCGGCACCGCGATGGCGCGCGCGACCTCGCCGGCGACGCGCACCTGCTCGTCCATGGTCAAGAGCGGCTCGGTGATCGCGCGGCTGGCCCCCGTCGCGTAGCCGCCAGTGTAGACAACCCGCGCGCCCGCCGTTTCGGCCAGCTTGCCCTCGATCGGGGTTGTTGCCGACGGCATGTACAAAAACTCACCCGACGCAAGCAGGGCACGCAATTGCTGTGTTTTTGTGGTCATAGGCGTCTCCCCATAGTGAGGTCGTCATGCGCTGGCACTCAGCGCGGCAACATCGCCAGGTACTGGGTAACGGGCTCACTCGCCTCCAGGAAATTGGCGAGCTGTTGTTCCGCCGGAGCTTGGGCATCGTCCATGCTCGCCGAGATCGCGAAGAATGCAGCCACAGGCGCGCGCTGCAGGAGCACCGCACGTGCCCGCAGCAGTTTTGTCTCGATGAGCCCGGAGGCTATCCTGCCGTCCACGACATAGAAGGACCACACCAAACGGCGGCGCTGTCCACTCACCACCTCGGTGCTCGCCACCACCGTCGGATGCCCGGCGAAATTGACCTCGTTGCGGCCATACGCGTTGACATGCCAGCGCTCGTCGTCGGCCATTCGATTTCCAGTCGTCGTCAGCGCGTCGCCGCTGGCCCGCAAATGATAGAGCGCGACAAATCGGACGACGACCCCCGAACCAGGGGCTTCGAACCCGTCAAGGAATTTACGGTCGGCGCCATTCACCACCGGGACCCAATCCGCCGCGCCGGCCGGCACGGCGCGCCAAGGCGCCCCTATCGTCGGCGCTTCTGCGTTAAGAAGCGGCGAAGGTGGATGCAGGGCATCCAGCCGGGCTGCATAGGCTGGGCCGATCAGCGCCAGGACGATTGCCGCGGGGACCGCTGTCGCCACCCGCCACGCCGCGGGCTTTGACCATCCGGTTGAACGGAGCGGAACGCTTCGGTCGATCTTTTGAGCGAAAGTGATTCCGATCGCGATCAGGATAATGATGACCAGAGTAAAAAAGAACCACCCATAGAGCAC
>NZ_JAFAVV010000554.1 GCF_019242285.1 Bradyrhizobium sp. | reverse complement strand
TCGCTTCGATCCCGAACGGGATCTGGTGCGAGAACATGGGGCTGCTCGACGATCTCTGGGTCGATCCGCCCGCGATCAAGGACGGCATGATCACGGCGCCGGAGCGGCCCGGCCACGGGCTCAAGTTCAAGGAAGAGTTGACGAAGTTTCGGATCTAGCCGCGGAAGGAACGCCAGAGACGGCAGCCCGTTTAGTCGAGGGTTCTTCGTGAGAAGGAGAAATTCATGTCCGCCGTCCGCGAAAAAATCGAGCCCGTGCCGATCGTCTTCGCCGACGACGGCCTGGTGCCGAACAACCCGATGCCGTTCCTGGTCTACAAGGACGCGATCGTGCTCGATCGCAATGCGCCCGAGGCAAGCATCGAAAAGCTGTTCGCGGCTCATGGTTGGGGCGCGATGTGGCGGAACGGCGTCTACGATTTCCTGCACTATCATGCGACCGTGCACGAGGTTCTCGGCATCGCGCGCGGCCACGCCCGCGTGCGCTTCGGCGGCGACAAGGGCAAGGAACTGGAGATATCGGCCGGCGACGTCGCGGTCCTGCCGGCCGGCACCGGGCATCAATGCATCGCGGCCAGCGATGACTTTTCCGTGGTCGGCGCCTACCCGCCGGGGCCGTCGATGGATTTGCAGCGCCCGACGCCGGAGAACCATGCGAAGGCGCTGAAGACGATTCCCGCGGTGAAGCTGCCGCCAAGCGATCCTGTGATGGGGAAGGATGGGCCACTGACGCGGTTGTGGAAACGATGATGCTGTCTTCCCTTCTCCCCTTGTGAGAGGGTGAAATCTCACCCCGCGTTGCTGCCTTCCTGGCGGCTCGCCTCGAACAGGAACCAGGTCCGCCGCTCGGTCTCGTCGATGAAGGTTTCCAGCAGGCCGGCGGTGCCGGAATCCTCGTTGTCGTCGCAGAGTTTGTGCGCCTTGCGCATGGCGGCAGCCATGTGCTTGTTGTCCTCCATCAGTTCGCGCAGCATCTCGCGCGGCGGGACGTAGTCGTCGTCATTGTCCTTGATGGTCTGCAGCTTGGCAATCTGCCCGACCGACCGCACCGTGATGCCGCCGAGCTTGCGCACCCGCTCGGCGAGCTGGTCGGTGGTGGCGAAGATCGCATCCGACTGCTCGTCCAGCATCAGATGGTAGTCGTGGAAATGGCGGCCCGAGACGTGCCAGTGAAAATTCTTGGTCTTCAGGTAGAGCGCGAAGGCATCGGCCAACAACGTATTGAGCGCCGCCGAGATCTTATCCACCGCGGCGGAGGACAGATCGGTGGGCGTGTCGAGATCGGGCGAGGTTTTGTCGGACTTGTTGTCGGACTTGGTTTTGCTCACGATGCACCTTCCTGTTAGGAACCGAGCGATAGACAGGGGTTGGAGAAGCGATTAACGCATCATATGGGCGCCGGTTCCTCGCCCGGAACCCTGTTTGCCGGACCGTTATAGCCATGAACGATTGGATCGATTACTACGATTCCACGCATACGATTTATGCGAGCAAGCGCCATCGCGATCTTCATTTCGAGGTGATCGCGCGCGACATCATCGGCTACATCACGACCCCGGATGCGGTCGTGCTGGACTATTCCTGCGGGGAAGCGCTTTCGGCCGCCAAGGTGGCGGAAGCCTGCGGCATGCTGATCCTGGCCGAGCCCGCCCCGGGCGTGCGCGGCCGGCTGATCGCGCGGTTCGCCCCCAACCTCAAGATCCGGGTGCGCTCGCTCGACGATCTCCGCAACATGCCGGAAGCAAGCGTCGATCTCGCCGTGATGAACTCCGTCGCCCAATATATGACGGCGGAGGAGCTGGATTGGGCGCTCGCGGTGATTCATCGCCTGTTGAAGCGCAACGGCCGCCTGGTGCTGGGCGACGTCCTGCGACCCAGGGTTGGCATGGCGATCGATGTGCTCGCGTTGCTTCGCTTCGCGGCCAGGCATCGCTTCCTGAAGGACGCACTCACCGGATTGATCTCGACGGCGCTGTCCGACTACCGGGAGTTGCGCAGACGGCTGGGCCTCAAGCGGTACAGCGAGGCGGACATCACGGCGAAGCTCGCCAGGGCCGGCTTCGATGCCACGCGGGCCTCCCACAATATCGGCCACAATCCATGGCGGATGACCTTCGAGGCGCGCCACACCTTCAAGCTGCCGGCCCAAGATCAAGACGAGGATCAGGATTAGGGTTAACTCCAACAAGCCGTGGCTCGCAAACGCGTGATCGTCCATGAAGCCAGTGGCCCGGTGGCGGAAGCGTCCACGCGAGGACGGTGCAACGTCCTTCATCCTGGTTCAAGTCCAGGCCGGGCCTCCACGCTTCGCCCTGCGGGCTACGCGTGGCGCAGCCACGCAGGACCGGCGGAGCGAAGCGTGTCCGGCGTAGCTCGAAGAGCGAAGGCGGACTGTCCGGTCGCTTACCGCCCGTCCGCCCCAGACCGCAAAATTGCCGGTTGATGGCGCCGCCAAGGGCCTTTCGCGGCTGCGAAATCTGGTCTAAAGCAGCGGCGCGCGAGGGGTAGGCCGCGCTCTGGTCCAGGATCTGGCCAAAGGGACGCGCGGCAGGCGCGCCCTTTTTTTGTGCCCTTTTTCCGCCCGTGAGACTTGATGCCCAAGCGAACCGACATCTCCACCATCCTGATCATTGGCGCCGGTCCGATCGTGATCGGCCAGGCCTGCGAGTTCGACTATTCAGGCACCCAGGCGGTCAAGACGCTGAAGGAAGAGGGTTTTCGCATCGTCCTGGTCAATTCCAACCCGGCCACGATCATGACCGATCCGGAGCTGGCGGATGCGACCTATATCGAGCCGATCACGCCGGAAATCGTCGCCAAGATCATCGAGAAGGAGCGTCACGTCGTCCCGGGCGGCTTTGCCTTGCTGCCGACCATGGGCGGCCAGACCGCGCTGAACTGCGCGCTGTCGCTGCGCCGCCAGGGTACGCTGGAAAAGTTCGACGTCGAGATGATCGGCGCCACGGCCGACGCCATCGACAAGGCGGAGGACCGCCAGCTCTTTCGCAACGCGATGGAGAAGATCGGGCTGCAGACGCCGAAATCCCGGCTCGCCAACGCCTCTGCGCTGAAGAAGTCCTATCGCGACAAATATCAGGCCGAACGGGAAAAGCTGTCCGGCGCGGCGCTCGACGAACTCGAGCGGCAATGGCTGCTCGGCGAGAACGAGCGCCGCAAGCGCTACCAGCAGCAGGCGCTCGCCGAAGCGCTGATGGCGCTGTCGGAGATCGGCCTGCCCGCCATCATCCGCCCGTCCTTCACGCTCGGCGGCACCGGTGGCGGTATCGCCTATAACAAGGAGGAGTTCCTCGACATCATCGAGCGCGGGCTCGACGCCTCGCCCACCAACGAGGTCCTGATCGAGGAATCGGTGCTCGGCTGGAAAGAGTTCGAGATGGAGGTGGTGCGCGACAAGAAGGACAATTGCATCATCATCTGCTCGATCGAGAATTTCGATCCGATGGGCGTGCACACCGGCGATTCCATCACGGTGGCGCCGGCGCTGACGCTCACGGACAAGGAATACCAAATCATGCGGGACGCCTCGATCGCGGTGCTACGCGAGATCGGGGTGGAGACCGGCGGCTCCAACGTGCAGTTCGGCATCAACCCGACCGACGGCCGCATGGTCGTGATCGAGATGAACCCGCGGGTATCGCGCTCCTCGGCGCTGGCCTCGAAGGCGACCGGCTTCCCGATCGCCAAGGTCGCCGCCAAGCTCGCGATCGGCTACACGCTCGACGAGATCGCCAACGACATCACGGGCGGCGCGACGCCGGCCTCCTTCGAGCCGACGATCGATTATGTCGTCACCAAGATCCCGCGCTTCGCGTTCGAGAAATTCCCGGGTGCGGCGACCACGCTGACCACCTCGATGAAATCGGTCGGCGAGGTGATGGCGATCGGCCGCACCTTCCAGGAGAGCCTGCAGAAGGCGCTGCGGGGATTGGAGACCGGGCTGACCGGGCTCGACGAGATCGACATCGAGGGGCTCGGGCGCGGCGACGACAAGAACGCGATCCGCGCGGCGCTGGGCACACCGACACCGAACCGCCTCCTGCAGGTCGCGCAGGCGATGCGGCTCGGCTGGTCGAACGAGGACATCTTCAATTCCTGCCGGATCGATCGCTGGTTCCTGTCGGAGCTGCGGGGCATCGTCGAGATGGAAGACAAGGTGCGCAGGCACGGCCTGCCGCAGAACGCCCACGGCATGCGGACGTTGAAGGCGATGGGTTTCTCCGACGCGCGCCTGGCGGTGCTTTCGGAGACCCACGAGGCCGACATCACGGCCAAGCGGCAGGCGCTGGGCGTGCGCCCGGTGTTCAAGCGCATCGACACCTGCGCGGCGGAGTTCGCCTCGCCCACCGCCTACATGTACTCGACCTACGAGGCTCCCTTCGCCGGCGAGCTGGCCGACGAGAGCCAGCCGTCGGACCGGAAGAAGGTCATCATCCTCGGCGGCGGCCCGAACCGGATCGGCCAGGGCATCGAGTTCGACTATTGCTGCTGCCACGCCTGCTTCGCGCTCGACGACGCGGGCTACGAGACCATCATGATCAACTGCAATCCGGAGACGGTGTCGACCGACTACGACACCGCCGACCGGCTGTATTTCGAGCCGCTGACGGCCGAGGACGTGCTCGAGATCATCGACACCGAGCGCAGCAACGGCACGCTGCACGGCGTCATCGTGCAGTTCGGCGGCCAGACGCCGCTGAAGCTGGCACGGCCGCTGGAAGCCGCCAACGTGCCGATCCTCGGCACCTCGCCCGACGCCATCGATCTCGCCGAGGACCGCGACCGCTTCAAGCGCGTGCTCGACAAGCTGCATCTGAAGCAGCCGAGGAACGGCATCGCCTATTCGGTCGAGCAGGCGCGCCTGGTCACCGCCGATCTCGGCCTGCCGCTGGTGGTGCGGCCCTCCTACGTGCTCGGCGGCCGCGCCATGCAGATCATTCGGGAGGAGAACCAGCTCTCCGATTATCTGCTCGGCACGCTGCCGGAGCTCGTGCCCGCCGACGTCAAGGCGCGCTATCCGAACGACAAGACCGGGCAGATCAACACCGTGCTCGGCAAGAATCCGCTGTTGTTCGACCGCTATCTGTCAGATGCCACCGAGATCGACGTCGACTGTCTCTCCGACGGTCGCGACACCTTCGTGGTCGGGATCATGGAGCACATCGAGGAAGCCGGCATCCATTCCGGCGACTCCGCCTGCTCGCTGCCGCCGCACTCGCTGGACCAGGCGATGATCGCGGAGCTGGAGCGGCAGACCCACGCGCTGGCGCGCGGCCTCGACGTGGTCGGGCTGATGAACGTGCAATACGCCATCAAGGACGGCGAGATCTACGTGCTGGAGGTCAATCCGCGCGCCTCGCGCACGGTGCCCTTCGTGGCCAAGGTGATTGGCACCCCCGTCGCCAAGATCGCCGCGCGGATCATGGCCGGCGAGAAACTCGCCGACTTCCAGCTCAGGAAGCGCGAGCTCAAGCATGTCGGCGTCAAGGAATCGGTATTCCCGTTCGCCCGCTTCCCCGGCGTCGATACCGTGCTGGG
>NZ_JAFAVV010000678.1 GCF_019242285.1 Bradyrhizobium sp. | reverse complement strand
TTACCACAGGTTCAGCCGAGATCACCGGCATTCCCTGCGCGATGGTGTTAACGCTTATGCCGTGCTCTTCCCGGGGACCGGGCTTTCTTGCCCCCGTCATCCGCGTGATGCGAAGCATCATCACGAACTTAGCGCCAGCGTCGGGGCGCCAGAACCACACGTTTTCGCCGTCCGCAACTGCATCGCTCGTCCAGCGATACGATCGCGTCCATCGCTCCCCGCCTCAACGTCCGTGACGACGCGTCCGTCCCTCTTGCCGAGGCGGGATGGGGGTATAATCGCACTGATTTGGGGTCTGCGTCAAGGGAAATTCTGAAATTCGGAAGAAGATTGTAGAAGGGAGGCGTAGCCCGCATGAGCGAAAGCGATATGCGGGTCCCGGCGTTCCCGGATATCGCTGCGCTCATCCGGGCTACAGCATTCACCAGCGTCACACGATCAGTCGGCCCTGCCGCTCGGCGATCGCAATCTCCGCCTCGGTGCCGGAGTTGAACTCGAGCCGGTCGGCCTCGATGCCGTCGGAGAAGATCACGCCGTTTTCCGGCATCAGCGAGCGCACGCGCAGCGTCTCGGCTTTCGTCACCTGGCCGCAGACGAGGCTCGTCTGCGAGCTCCGGCTCGGGAACGGCTCGCGCACGGCGAAGCGCAATTCGGCAGCGTCCCAGGCCTGCGGCGCGTAGGACGCGCCTTCGCTGCGGCCGCCGAAGCAGCCTGCGATCGCGAGCGAGCCGGTGACGATGCTCTTGAACCACGCGGTCGAGCCCAGGCCGGTGGCGACGATCAGGCCGCTGGAAGACTGCGTCTCGTGCTGCTCGCCGGAGGCGATCTGGTAGATCGCGGAGGTGTGCGTGCGCGCGCCGATGAAGAGATCGTTGACCGCGTGCAGCACCTGGCCGTTGGCGAGGCTTGCTTTCGCCATGGTCACCGATTGGCTCGCGCGCCGGTCGGCCGCGACCTCGCCGAGCAGGGCAGGGAGGTCACTGGCCGCGAAGGGCAGCAGAATGCCGTCATGCCGCCGCTTGTCGGGATTGAGCCCGATCAGCGGATGGCCGTCGAGATATTTCATGGTGTTGGCGACCACTCCGTCCTGGCCGAGCGCCACCACGATGTCGGAGGGGCCGAAGATGAAGCTCGGCAGGAAGCCGCGGTCGATGACCTGGTAGCGGCCCCATTGCTCGAGCGTCTGCACGGTCAAGTGGCGCTGCGCGAGGTAGACGTTATGCTCGCGCTGGTAATCGGAGAAGTCGGCGCCGAGATGCTCGACATAGAACTTCGCCTGCTCCGCGGTCAGGTATTTCGCGATCAGGTCCTCCAGCCGCGTCCGCCGGGTAACCAGCACCACCTTGCGCTCATTGCCGCCGGGCATTTGCCGTCTCCTTCGGCCGCTCCATCAGCGCGTTCAGGAGTTCCGGCGAGACGTTGAGCTGGCCGATCCGCTCGGCCTTCTCGGCGATGCCGGAGAAGGCCTGCGCGATGAGCTGGCCGGGCTGCATGCCGGTCGCCGCCAGGGCCTGGATGACCCTGGTGTCGACGCCCTCGAAAATCTTCATCAGCGCGCCGACGCGATAGGCCTCCGCATCGGCCAGCGTGCGCGTGTTCTCGGCGTTGAGGCTGACAAAATCCTTGCGCTTGTCCTCCAGCGTGATGTCGGCGACCATGCCGGCCTCGCGCAGCGCGTTCTTCTTGGCGACGACGCTCGCTTCCGCGTCCATCTGGGTCTCACGGATCGCGCGCTTCTTCTGCTCGACTGCGATCTCGGTGTCGAGCTCGCTCTCGCGGATGGCACGCTCCTGCTCGACCGCGAAATTGCGCCGGGCGAAGATCGCCTCGTCCGCGCTCTTCAGGATCGCCTCGCGCGCCTCCGCTTCCAGCGCCTTGGCGGTGTCGGGCGCGGGCTTGATGCCGCGGATGGAGACGCCGAGGATTTCCAGCCCGAGCGAATCGATGTCGGCGCGGCTCCGCAAGCCCGTAGCGATGAGGTCCGCGATGGCGTCCGACGCCCGCAGCGCCTCCTTCAAGGTCAATTCCTTGACGGCCTGCTGCGCCAGCACCTCGACCGTGCCGAGGATGCGCTGCGGCAGCTTCTCCGGATCGTCCGATTCGTAAGCCTTGCCGTCGCCCTTGAGCGCGAAGTTGAGCATCGAGGCGGCCTTCCTCGGCTCGCTGATGCGGTAGGTGACGTGGCCCTGGATGGTCAGCGCCTGGAAGTCGCGGGCGATCTGCTGGAAGATGAAGCCGGCATCACGGCTGCCGATCGGGACGGCGACCAGCGAGGTCGCGGGCGCATAGTAGAACGTCGATAGCCCTGCACCTTCGCGGGCGACCACGCCGCCGCGGTATTTCATGAGATAGGTGGTGGGCTGGGCCTTGATGAAACGGATACCGAACATGGATGCCTCCTGGGGCGGCCTAGTAAGTTGGTCTAGACCACTATATAAGTTTGACAGTACAACTAAGTATGCTATTGTCAAGCCCAGGTTCATCTGAAAGGGTTCGGATGTGGCAGAGCAGCCAGGACGGAACGGGACAAACGGGCGGACTTTCGACTTTCCGAGGCCGTTGACGACGGTCGACGTCGTCGTTTTCGCCGTCAGGGAAGACGCGCTCGCCGTGCTTCTGGTTCAACGCGGGGCCGGGGAGGGCGAACCTTTTCCGCACGCCTGGGCCCTGCCGGGCGGCTTCGTCGACATCGACCGCGACCGGGATCTGGAAGCCTGCGCGCGGCGCAAGCTGAAGGACAAGACCGGCGTGGCAAGTCCTTATCTTGAGCAGCTCGGGAGCTGGGGCAGCGCTGCGCGCGATCCGCGCGGCTGGTCGGCGACGCATGCCTATTTCGCGCTGCTGCCGGCATTGGCCGCCGCGCCGCTCGCCGCCGATGCGCAATGGTTTCCGCTCGTCTCGGGCGGAGTGAAGCCGAAACTCGCCTTCGACCATGCCGAGATTCTCGACGCCGCAGTGAAGCGGCTGCGCAACAAGGTCGAGTACACCTCGCTGCCGGCCTATCTCATGCCGGCCGAGTTCACCCTGCCGGATTTGCAGAAGGTCTACGAAATCATCCTCGACCGCCCGCTGGAAAAGAGCGCGTTCCGCACCCGCATGCTCTCGGCCGACCTGATCGAACCCGTGGCGCGGATGCGCCGCGGCCCGAACCGGCCCGCGCAGCTCTATCGGCTGAAGAAGGCGAGGGCGCCGGTGTTCTTCGCGCGGACGTTCAACCCGCCGGAGGGATGAGTGGCGTCCATCAGGCGGCAGGACGCGTAGCCCGCATGAGCGGAGCGATATGCGGGTCCACTGGGTCCCGGACGTCGCTTCCGCCTACGCTCTTCGAGCTTCGGCGAACACAAGGCGCTCATCCGGGCTACTTGCTGCGTCCGTCTGGCAGCGGCTGCCATTGTCGCAGGAAGCCGCATCTTTGACGTTTGGAGCACTGTGGATTGGGTAAACCCTGTGCTGAACTTCGCAAAACGAATTGCGTTGCGGTGTCGTGCGCGGTCGGCGCGGACATATCTCGACGAAATTGAAGGAAAGCCTGCTCGGCGCCGCGACCTTGGCGCGCGGAAGGAGGCGGTATTGGCGCTGCGCGACGATCTTCTCAACTACATTGCGCGACATGGGCAGGACGCGATCACGATCGACAGGCGCGGCGTCGTCATTGTCGGAGAAGTTCACGCTTTCCTGAGACGGAATGACGCCGCGGTTCGGACCACGGCGATGACACGCTTGGTGCGGGAGCTGCTGGCCGACCAGCGCTTCCGCTATTTCGGCAACGAGTCCTTTCTCAATGCGGGCCCGACGAGACAGGCCATCCGCGACTACTGGTTGCGGGCCATCCTGCCGCCGGGATTCGACAACGCGGCGCCTGGCGCCGCCGCCATGGATCAGCAGGAGGTCGGCCGTCGGGTGATGCCGCACCGGTTCCAGCCGGTGCTCGACGATTTGCGCGCCAGGCCACGCTACGTGCTCTCGATCGGCTCGCGCATGGATGGCGATATCCGCGACCGCCGTCTGGCGCAGCATTTCTTCGAGGAGGTCGCAGACCGGGGCATCGCGCGCGATACACCGGGCGTGCTGCTGCTCGGCGCGATCCATGCGGCGGCCGCACCCTTCGAATTGGGGCATACGACCACGCGAATGATCCTCGAGCAGCATGGATACCCCTGCACGTCGATCCGCATCCTGACCGACTTCGCCAACGACAACGGCGCCGATGACGGGGTGCTTCCGCTGGCGAGCTTCGCCGACGATGCCGACCCTCCGGTCATACGGCTGACCAGCCTGCATCTTCAGCCTCGGATCTGCTTCAGCACCCGCGCTGCGCCGGACAGCCCGTTCTTCAGCGTCCGCGATCAATCGAGCGACAGTGGCCGATCCCTCGCCGAGCAGTACGAATTCATGGTGCTGCATCGCGGGTGAGCACGTGTAGCCCGTATGAGCGACTTTGTCGGCTTCGCAAGACGGAGGCATTCATGGCTATGGATTTCAATCAGTGCGTTGCATTTGTGCGGAAATATGCTTCGAAGAGCGAATTTCACGGACTGACGCAGGCTCCTTCAAAGCAATACGGCAAGACGAAGATCAATCTCACCTACTACTCGATGCCGGATTGGCTCGCCGTCATCAGTGCGGCGAGATGGCCGCAGTGGACCGGGTCCGCTGAGGAGCCCATTCGCGACGTGCTCGGGGCGATGGCCATGGAGAGCGACATTGCTGCGGTCCTGGGTTTTATGAAGCTTCTTGCCGGGCAGCCGATCGAGCCCGCAACGCTGTTCCCTCAGCTCGTCCTGGCCTACAGGACCGCAGTCAACCAGCATCAGAACAGTGTCGCTGGTTACTTGGATGGCTTTACCGGTTGGGGCTCTGGAAAAGCCTTGCTCGCGGAACTGGGTCGCAAAGGCCGCAGCGTTACGGTGATGCCTCATTGGCATCACTTCATCGCGCTGCCCGGTGAGGGCTACCGCAACGCATCGCAGAGGGGGATTCGAGCCGGGCAAAAGCTGTCCCACGTTATCGAGGGGATCGATCTCGACGACAAGGACGCTTTTGCCAAGGGAGCACTGATCAAGAATAATTTTGGCGGCGACGACACAGGGACGGGGAAGGGAGCCAATTCCATCGTCTTCTACTCGGCGGGCGCCTTTACCGACCCTCGTTTTATCGACGGTCGTATGACCGACGCCACAGTCGGCGAGGCCGGATTTCAAGCCGATGTGAGCCTCTACCACGAACTGGCCCACGCGACCCGCGCGCTTCGTGGCAAGGAGACCCGCGCCCCGGTTGAGGGGCCGCCGGACTTCGGCAATATCGAAGAGTATTTCGCCACGGTCCTCGCGAACATCTATCTGTCCGAAACCAGGCCGGGCGCCCCCTTGCGTGGTGTCTACGGACTGCCAGCGCATCCGACCAAGGGTTGGAGCGAGATGAAGAACCCGGACGGCTTCTACGACAACGCCGACAAGCTGAGCACCCCGCCGCGCGAACTGATGGACACGTTCCTGGCGACCCAAAAGGAATTCTATGGGGACTTGGCTGCTCTTCCGACGCCGCCGAAGTTCAATCCCCCGCGAGAACACTTCGAGCGGGCCCAGAGACTGCGCGCCATCAGCAACCAGAGAATACCTATCTAGCCGCGCCCGCCGGCGCGTTTTCGGATACTCCTCCTGAAGTTCGCAGTAGCCGACGAGGATCAGCAGTCCGCAGGGTGGGCTAAGGCGCGGAGCGCGTGCCCACCATCGGTCGACAGCATTGCTCTGAATGGTGGGCACGCTTCTGCCGTTGCGTGTCGGGCTTTGGCGGATGTGGCCGCTTAAGCCCACCCTACCGCTCACAGTCAGCTCGTGACCAATCGGCCCAAGCCGTCATCTGTTCGATCACCTTTGCCGAGCTCATCGATTCCGACTGCGTGCGTCTCGCGCGCGGTGGCGGCGGCCGCCGCCGAGACCGCGCAGGCGATGGCGATGAAGATCGCGACCGGAATCCAGCCCTGCGCCCCGTCGCCGACCAGGCTCTGGCTGATGACCGGCGTGAAGCCGGCGCCGAGGAAGCCGAGCTGGGTGCCGATCGCGGTTCCCGAATAGCGCACGCGGGTCTCGAACATCTCGGCGTAGAACGACGGCCAGATCGCGTTCGGCGCGGTGTAGACCAGGCCCGACATCAGGATGGTCGCGGCGAGGATCGCAGCGGGGCTCGCCGAGGTCACCGCGACGAAATAGGGGAAGATCAGCATGGCGCAGCCGAGCACGCCGCCGATGAACACCGGCTTGCGTCCGATGCGATCGGCGAGCAGCGCCCACAAGGGCTGGGCGACCAGCGCGGTTGCGTTGGCCGCGACGCCGGCCCACAGCATGGTGGATTTCGGCACGCCGAATTTTGTCGTCGCATAGCCGAGCGCGAACACGGCGGTCACCGTCGACACGGTGGCGATCTGGGCGCAGACGATCACCCGGAGCACGTCCTTCCAGTAGTCGCGCAGCAGCGTGACGATGGGAAAACGCGCCAGCGCGTGCCTTTCCTTGGCTTCCTCGAAGGCCGGCGTCTCCGGCATGGTGCGGCGGACCAGATAGGCGACGACCAGCACGACGAAGGACAGCAGGAAGGGGATGCGCCAGCCCCAGCTCAGGAGCTGGTCGTCGGGCAGCGCCGCAATCGGGATGAACACCAGCGTGGCAAGGATGGCGCCGGCCTGCGTGCCCGTCAGCGTCCAGCTCGTGAAGAAGGCGCGCCGGCCGCCCGTCGAATGTTCCAACGTCAGCGAGTTGGAGCCGCTCTGCTCGCCGGCCGCCGACAGGCCCTGCAGCAGCCGCAGCAAGGTCAGCGCGATCGGCGCCGCGCTGCCGATCATGCGCGCGTCCGGCAGCAGCCCGATCGCGAGCGTCGAGCCGCCCATCAGGACGAGGGTGAAGACCAGCACCGTCTTGCGGCCGATGCGGTCGCCGAAATGGCCGAGGATCACGGCGCCGACCGGGCGGGCGATGTAGCCGATGCCGAAGGTGAGCAGCGCGAGTAGGCTTGCCGTCGACGGATCGACATTGACGAAGAACACGCGCGGGAAGATCAGGGCGGCGGCGGTGCCGTAGATGAAGAAGTCGTAGTATTCCAGCATGCTGCCGAAGAAGCTGACCAGCGCGGCGCGATGCTGCAGGCGATTGGGATCTGCTGTCCAGAAAGCCATGTCTCCTCCCGATGTCGATGAATTGATCTCCGGCTGGTCGTTGCGGCCGCTCGTCGCTTGCTTGCGATCTCCTCATAATGTACGAACTAGTTCGTTTCTAATCAAGCCGGAATTTGCCGGTCCCGCCGAACGCGGTATCTTACCGCGGGATATTTGGCAGGCCTGGGAGGCGCCATGCTGCAGCGCACATCGACACCGCCGAAGCCGCGCAAGCGCAAGAACGATCCGGAGCGGACCCGGCGCGACATCATCGCGGTCGCGACCGAGG
Organism: Bradyrhizobium sp.; assembly: GCF_019242285.1. GTDB lineage: Bacteria > Pseudomonadota > Alphaproteobacteria > Rhizobiales > Xanthobacteraceae > Bradyrhizobium. The sequence continues at coordinate 2,036 of NZ_JAFAVV010000678.1, read as the reverse complement.
AGTTCGCCGCGGAGGGCTATTCCGGCGCGAGGGTCGACGCCATCGCCGCCAAGACGCGCACCTCCAAGCGCATGATCTATTACTATTTCGGCGGCAAGGAGCAGCTCTACCTCGCCGTGCTGGAGGAGGCCTATCGCAGCATCCGCACGCTGGAGCAGAGCCTCGCCAGCGGCAAATACCGACCGGCGGAAGCGCTGCGGCGGCTGGTGGAGGCGACCTTCGACCATGACGAGCGCAACCCGAACTTCATCCGCCTGGTCTCGATCGAGAACATTCACCGCGCCCGGCACCTGAAGCGCTCGACCGAGCTGCGCGAGCTGAACGCGACGATCATCGCCACGCTGCAGGAGATCCTCACACGCGGTCGCAAGCAAGGCGTGTTCCGGCGCGAGATCGACGCCGTCGACCTGCATCTTCTGATCAGCTCCTATTGCTTCTTCCGGGTCGCCAACCGCCACACGTTCGGCGCGCTGTTCGACCGCGATCTCTCCAGTCCGCGCATCCGCAACCGCAACCGGCAGCAGATCGCCGACATGGTGCTGGCCTATCTCGCCGGCACCGGCGACGAGCCGGCGGCCGCGCCAGCGAGCATTTCCGTCCGCCCGCATTTCCTCACCGGCCTGATCGGCGCGCCGATTGCGCAGTCGGCCTCGCCCGCGATGCATGAGGAGGCGGCGCATGCGCTCGGCTTAAGCTGTCACTACCAGCTCATCGAGGTGGCCGGCGCCGGCGAGACGGAATTGCGCGGCCTGGTCGACGGCGTGCGGCGGCTCGGCTTTGCCGGCGTCAACGTCACCTTTCCCTACAAGGAGGCGGTGGTCGCTCTGCTCGACGAGCTCGCGCCCGAGGCCGCCGAGATGGGCGCGGTCAACGCCATCGTGGTGCGCGGCGGCCGCCTGATCGGCCACAACACCGACACCACGGGCTTTGCCCGCGCGGCGGCGCCGTTCGTCAAGGACGCGCTCGATCGGCCGGTCGCCGTGATCGGCACCGGCGGCGTCGGCAAGGCGATCGTATTCGCGCTCGAGCGCCTCGGCGTCGCCGACATCCGCATCTTCGATGCCGATCGCGCCCGCGCCGCGCAGCTGGCGTCGCTGTTGCCTGCGCAAGGCCTCACGGTTGCCGACAGCGTCGAGGCCGCGCTCGACGGCGCGGCGGGTCTCATCAACGCAACGCCCGTCGGCATGCTGCCGAACAAGGACACGCCGGTGCCGCCGTCGCTGCTGCACGCGGGATTATGGGTCGCGGATGCCGTCTACTCGCCGCTCTGGACGCCGCTGCTGTTGGCCGCGAGGGCCAAGGGCGCGCGCGTCATGACCGGCCGGGAGCTCGCGATCAACCAGGCCGCCGACGGTTTCAGGCTGTTCACGGGACACGCGCCATCGGTCGCCGTGATGGGCGAAGCCTTCGACGGCGTGATGGCGCGCAAGGCCCGCAAGGATTGACGTCGCATACGACAGGACAGGGAGGCCGGCATGAACCAGCGCTCAATCGCCACCGTCTCGCTCAGCGGCGCGCTCGACGAGAAGCTGCGCGCCATCGCCGATGCCGGCTTCGAGGCGGTCGAGATCTTCGAGAACGATCTGTTGTCGTTCGGCGCGCGCCCGCGCGAGGTCGGCCAGCTCTGCCGCGACCTCGGCCTGTCGATCTGCGCCTTCCAGCCGTTCCGCGATTTCGAGGGCTTTGCCGAGCCGCAACGCTCGCGCGGCTTCGCCCGCGCCGAGCGCAAGTTCGACCTGATGCAGGAATTGCAGACCGATCTCCTGCTGATCTGCAGCAACGTCTCGCCGGCCGCGCTCGGCGGCATCGACCGCGCCGCCGACGATTTTCGCGAGCTCGGCGAGCGCGCGGCAAAGCGCGGCCTGCGGGTCGGCTACGAGGCGCTGGCCTGGGGCCGTCATGTCAACGACTATCGCGATGCCTGGGAGATCGTGCGCCGCGCGGCCCATCCGGCGATCGGAATCATCCTCGACAGCTTTCACGCGCTGGCGCCGAAATTCCCGGTCAACGCGATCCGCGCCATCCCTGCCGACAGG
>NZ_JAFAVV010000472.1 GCF_019242285.1 Bradyrhizobium sp. | reverse complement strand
CATCGCTCGGGCCAGACCGCCCTTGGTCTTGCCCGGCCTCTCCAACCCCCGCTCAATCATCGTAACGTCCAGCATGGTCACCACTTTTTCGGTTTTCCAAAAGATAGTAATTCCGATTATCAGAATGTAGCTTGACTTTTCAATTCTGAATATCGGAAAAATACCCCGATACCGCGCGATTCCATCTCCCACCCGCTTCGCGCGTAGAGGAAAAGTCATGCAATCGAATGACTGGGCGCCGCAGCATTCCGCGGCGCTGCGCGAACATCTGGCCCAGGGCCTGTCCTATTCGGAAATCGCCAATGCCATCAATGCCAAGTTTGGAACCTTCTATACCCGTAATGCCGTGATCGGCCGTGGGCGCCGCCTTGGCCTGGGCAGGCCCAGGCAGGCCGAGGATTTCCCCAGGCCGCCGAAAAGGCTCAGACGCCTGCCGAGCAAAGCCAGGCCGGCGAGGCCGGCAGCCTCGAAAGCAGCCCGAAGTGATTCGGCCGGACACCGCGCCCTGGCGCCGATGCCCCGTCGCAGGGTGCCCAGGCTTCGCTGTGTCGGGATCGCGCCGCGGCTGCTGTCGCTGACCGAACTCGAGCCCGGTGACTGCCGCTACCCTTATGGCGGGGACAGGGACGGCGAGCCGATCGTCTTCTGCGGTCATCTCCGGATGGAGGGCTCGAGCTACTGCGAGCCGCACTTCCATCTGACACAGGGCGAGGAGACGCTGGAGCAGCGCGACATCATCCCGCTGGTGTTGCGGCTGCTCGCCGCAGCCTGACCGGGCGGGCGCATGAAATCTCATCTTCATCGGGAAAGGAAGCAACGTGGCACGGGCCAAACGCAACAAGTCCCACCGGCTGTCGAGGGTTCATGACCGCCGTTCGCCGGATCTACCGCACAACGCGGAGGTCGCATTGGTCGAGGTCGACGATCCTCTGGCGCTCGATCCGGGCGAGAAGATCGTCACCCTGCGCTCGATCCGCAACGATCCCCTCGGAAAGCTGCATTCGCACCGGCAGATCGACGAGGCGCAATATCAGGGCGGACGCGCCTTTCAGAACGACTGGGAGCGCGCCGAGCGCGGTCCGCAGGCGATCGATCCGAGCCGTCCCTATGTCGACGGCGCGCAGACGCGCGAGCCGGTCACGGAAGGCCAGCGCAAGGCCGTGCTGCGGCTGAACCGGGCCGAGCGCGAGCTTGGCGCCGACGGATCGGCACTGGTGCACGACGTCCTGATCAAGGGCATGACCATGGAGCAGGTCGGTCACCGGCGCGGCCTCAAGACCCAGCGCTGGACCGATTATTTTTCGCGGCGGTTTCGCGAATGCCTCGACCGGCTGGCGCTGATCTACGGCTTTGCGACGGAGCGGAAGGAGTTGGGTGTGCATAGCCGAAGGCCGTTCGGCCATGCAGGGGACCCGCCCAAGGCCGGTTGCTAGCCGTCCTTCGTGGTCGCGGACGGATGCGATGCGAAATGCGCGGCGTCATAGACCAGCCACAGTTCGAGCATGGCCATGAACACGACCACCGCGCCGATGCCGACGGCAAAGTGCATCGCGCGGGTGTGCGCGAAGCCGAGGATCCAGGGGGAGACGATCAGCCAGATGCCGCCGAGGACGTTGACCCACTCCTCCCAGTTCGCATAGGCCACCATCGCAGCCAGCGACAGCACGGCAATCACGATCCCGCTCGCGAGCAGATCCGTCTTTCCCGCGCTGTTGGTCAGGGCAAACAGCCAGGGCGATGCCAGGAGCAGCACCGCGAGCAGGAGGTTGTAGAGATCGAGAGCCGATTCGCGCCGCCAGTTGAACATGCTTGCCCCCTTGGGTCGTGTGAGGGAAGACTCGGTCCGACGAAGAACGCGCCGCTTGTCTGGCCGTTTCGCCGTGCAATGAGAAGCCCGATTAGACTTTAGACGCCGGAGCGCCTTTGGAAGAAACGTGGCCCTGCTCAGAACGGGCTGGCATTGAAGTTGAGCGGCTGCACCACGTCATAGGGCGCCTTCGTCAGCGGCACGGCATAGTTCACCGTAAGCGCGCCGAACGGCGACGCCCAGGTCAGGCCCACGCCGGTCGATGAGCGCAGCACGTTCTTGTTGGCGATCTGCGCCACCTGGGTGCCGAAGGTCGTCGGTCCCTTGTAGCCGAACACGCTGCCGGCATCGACGAAGGCCGACGCCCTCAGGCCGTATTCCTGCGGGACGCCGGGGATTGGGCTCTGCAATTCCGCGGTCGTCGCCCAATACATGCTGCCGCCGACGTTATCCATGGTGGTTCCGGGCGTGAGGTCGCGGGGACCGAAGCCGCTCGGCGCGAAGCCGCGCACCATGCTCGGGCCGCCGAAGAAATTGTTCAGAAGCGGCACCTGCGCGCCGCCGAGGCCGGTGATGTAGCCGCCCTGGGCGCGCACCATGCCGACGAGGTCGCCGCCGAGCTCGTGATAGTAGCGAACGTCCTCGGTGGTCCGCAGGAACTTGACGTCGCCGCCGAGGCCGGCGAGGTCCTGCCGGAGCTGCGAGTTGATGCCGCTGGTCGGCGTCTTGTTGTTGTCGAGGGTATTGTAGCTGATGGTGTCGCCGACGGCGGAGACGAGCTGGGTTCCGGCCGCGGCGGCCTGCTGGATCGGCAACGAAGGCGGCGCCAGCAGGGTGTTCGGATCGATCGTGACCTTCTGGTCATAGAGCGAATAGCGCAGTTGCATGACCGCCGTTTCGGTGACGGGCAGGCCGAGCGCGAGGTTTGCACCATAGGTTTCGCTGCCATAGGACTGGTAGGGGCTCGGCACGTTCTGCTTGAAGAACGGCTCGAAGGTCCCCGACATGCGGCTGCCGAACAGCGCCGGATCGGTGAAGCTGAAATTCGCGCCGCGTCCATACTGGCCGTAGCTGACCGCGGCCTGAACCGAATCGCCGGTCCCGTAGAAATTGCGGTCGCCGACCTTGACCTCGGCAAGCAGACCGTCGGTGGTCGAATAGCCGCCGGAGATGTTGAAGTCGCCGGTCTGCTGGTCGTCCGCCTCGACGTCCAGGACGACGCGATCGGAGGAGGAGCCCGGTTTCGTCGTGATCTTGACCGTCTTGAAATAGTTCAGGCCCTTCAACCGCCGTTCGGCGCGGTCGATCAGCGTCTTGTTGTAGGCGTCGCCCTCGGCAACGTCGAACTCACGGCGAATCACGTAGTCCTTGGTCTTGCTGTTGCCGTGGATGTCGATGCGCTCGACATAGGTGCGCTGTCCCTCCTCGATGTCGAACACGACGTCGATCCGCCCGGCTTCGGGATTGCGGTTGATGCGAGGCGTCGCGTGCGCGAAGGGATAGCCGAGCTTGGCCATCTCGATCGCCAGTGCGTCGTTGGTCTTGTCGAGCGTGCTGCCGTTGAAGGTTTCGCCGTTCTTAGCAAGTACCAGACGCCGGAGCCGGTCGGTGTCGAGCCCGGGCAGGTTGCCGGCTATGCCGACGTCGCCAAAATGATAGAGTCGGCCCTCCTCGATCGTGAACGTCAGCGCAAATCCCTTGGTCGAGGGATCGTATTCGACGCGAGCCTCACGCACATTGGCGTCGGCATAGCCGCGGTTGCGGTAATATCGCCGGATCTGCTCGCGATCGTCGTCGATGCGGTCGGGATCGTAGACATCGCCGCCGGTGATGAAACTCAGCACGTTGGTCGCCGAGGTCTTGATCACGGCCTTGAGCTGGCGGTCCGCGAACACGTGGTTGCCGGCGAAACTGATCTGCCGCACCGTCGTCTTCTTGCCTTCGGTGATGGTGTAGACGAGATCGGCGCGATCATTGCCGCGATCGATGATCTCGGGTGTCACCGAGACGTCATCGCGGCCCTTGTGCCGATAGGCTTCCAGGATGCGGCCCACGTCGCCCTGCACGGTGGCGCGCTGCAGCGCGCCGCGCGCCTTGGACTGGACGACGGCGGTCAGCTCTTCATCCTTGATCTTCTTGTTGCCTTCGAAGGCCACGCGACCCAGCACCTTCGCTTCGGTCAGGCGCACGGTCAGATGATCGCCCGTTCCATCGATCCGGACGTCGTCGAACAGGCCGGTCGCGATCAGCGCCTTCAGCGCCGCGTCGCGTGCGGCAGCGTCGTAGTGGCCGCCGGGCGAGAGATGGAAGAAGGAACGCACCGTCTCGGTGTCGACCCGGCGGTTGCCTTCGACCGTGATGTTGCTTGCGGAGGAAGGCGCGGGGGTCTCGGCCGCCGCTGATGGGATCAACAGTCCTGCGGTTGCGGCGGCAATCAGCGCCATCACAACTCTCGACCGGGTTCGCGGTCCCGGCATCCGGCACTTCGTCGTCACGCTCCGCCATCCCGTTTGCTGCGGAGCGCAAATCTAGGAGTCGGCGAGTGGTGAAAAAATGTCACACTCGAGGTTTGTTGCAGGTCATAGGTTAACATCGCCGCAATTTTGACGCGATGTTGCGCCGCGCATTCCCCGTTTAATTCTCATAGCCGCTCGAAAATCCCGTTAGCCAATGCCGCTGGAAGGGGCTGTATCCTTTCGCGGTGGGGCGACTGCCGGGAGCCTGCAATGCGTAAAGTGGCCTTCGCTGCTATCCTGTTCCTTCTGATTCAGCCGGCCTTCGCCGCTGTCCAGCCGGAAATCGATCCACGTGCATCGCTCGCCGTGGTCCAGCAGTGGATCTACAATTATCGCGCCAAGCCGGACTACGCGCATGTGCCGGCGGCGGTGCGCGTGCTGTTCCATTCGCAGACGTTCCGGGAGCCGGAGAATGCCGGCATCTATCTCGGCTTCGTCGCCGGTGCGATCGGCTCCAATCCCGCGAAGGCAGAGCAACTCCTCGACAGTTTGTTTCCGGTGCCGGCGGAGGACGAGTGGGTGATCGTCCGCGCCATCGCCTTTTCGGGCTTGCCGGACTGGCGCAATCTGCTGCGCCACGTCGCGCCCAAGATGCCGGGCCGGCAGGTGATGATCGA
>NZ_JAFAVV010000210.1 GCF_019242285.1 Bradyrhizobium sp. | reverse complement strand
CAGGCGACCGCTACAAAATAATCTTCAGGTGCGAAGCAATTGATCGATTTGGTAGCCGCAACGCTTCGGGTTAGCGGCTATCAATGTACAGTTTCATGTACTTTCACCAACTACTCCGCCTCGCTGAGCAGTGCGAAGCCAAGTCTTTTTGTCGCATCCAGAGCGTCCAACATTCAAACGGGGCCTAACGGCCGAATTGACCATCGTCTACGCGGATGCACGTACCCGTGACCGCGTCAGACGCCGGGCTGACCAGATAGAGAAGCGTCGAGTCGAGTTGAGCCGGGTCCCCCAAGCGCTTGCGGGGAAAGCGCTGCGTCATGTCGCCGACCCGACTGAGCATTCCATCCATCATTTCTGATGCGAATGCTCCCGGCGCGATGGCGTTCACATTGATTCCGTAGCGGGCCCATTCGACCGCGAGCGTCTCAGTGATGCGCACGACGGCCGCCTTGCTTACGGAGTAGAGTGCAGCTCCTTCGCCCTGGTAGTCATAGGCCGACGCGGAAGCGATGTTCACAATCCGTCCGGGCCTTCCGGCCGCGATCAGCCGTCGCGCGACTTCGCAGGACAGCACGAAGGGAGCGCGAATGTTGATATCGATCACCCGGTCGACGAGATCGAGCGGCATCTTGTGCGCTCGCTGTGCATCGGGAATGCCGGCGTTGTTGATGAGGATCGTGACAAGCCCGAGTGCCTGCTCGGCCTTGCCCACCGCCTTTAGCGACCCTTCCGCGTCGGAGGCATCCATCTGGATTGCCGCAGCCTGAACTCCGGACGTCCGTATCTCGTCCGCCAAGGCCTCCAGGCGCTCGATCCTCCGGGCAGCAAGCGCCATCTTGGCGCCGCAACTGGCCAAGACCCTTGCGAACCGCAATCCAAGACCTGATGAGGCACCGGTCACCAGTGCCGTTTGTCCCGTCAGGTCGGTCGAGACGTTCGGAAGCGGATAGTTCATTTCTTGGTTTTCCCGCGAGGTGAAGATTCCCTAGTGAGTGCCCTGACCCGCATGAGAACTTCGCCAGACCCTGGCGAACGCAGTTGTTCTTTCTTCTGAACCAGGGAGCTGGGATTACCCGGCGTTTCCTGGCGGTAAACCAACGTCTCCAAGGCGCACTCCTTCTGGCCAAACGGTCGCGCGCGCGAGCGCCGCTCGCGCCCCAGTTCGAGTCGATCGACGCGCTACCGATCGCCGAAGCCCCGCAGCTCGGCGACCGTGGCAACGGGCTCACGGTCCATCGTGGCGGAATTGATCGGGTGATCGACATCCGGATAGCCCAGGGAAACCCCACAGATGACGACCATATCGTCGGGAAGACCAAGGTGAGCGCGAACGGTCTTGTGCACGGCGGCCCATGAAGCCTGCGCGCACGTGGCAAGGCCTCGTTCATAGGCAAGCAGCAGGATCGACTGAAGGAAGATTCCGATATCGGCCCATTGGGCCGGCTCCATCGAGCGGTCCATCGCCAGGATCATGCCCACTGGCGCACCAAAGAAATCGTAGTTGCGAGCGAATTGTTGCAGCCGACCCGCGCGATCTTCTCGAGTTACCCCGATGGCCGCATACATGTCTTCGCCGCACTTTCTCCTGCGGCCGTCGAATGGCTCCCTCAGCGGATTTGGATAAACCGGGAATTCCGGCCCGTCGCCCCTCGGATTCTGTTTCAGGTTAGCGTGAACGGCCGCCTTGAACTGCGTCAGATCATCTCCAGCGAGCGCAATCAGCCGCCACGGCTGTAAATTACCTCCCGAAGGCGCCCGCCGGGCAACATCGATGATGTCACGCACCTCATTTAGTGGAACAGGCCGATTGAGAAAGGCCCGCGTGGAGCGGCGGCCCAGCATGGCGGTCGTTACCGAAATCACGATGATCACTCCGTTTCACATGGCTGCCGTCTACACGGCTGCTCCAATAGCTGGCGTCGTAACCTAAACGCGCTCAACGATCGTTACGTTCGCGATGCCGCCGGCCTCGCACATCGTTTGCAAGCCGAAGCGCTTGCCGCTCCGGTGCAGCGCATGCACCAAGGTCGTCATCAGCTTGGTACCCGAGGCGCCAAGCGGATGGCCGAGCGAGATCCCGCCTCCGTAGGCATTGAGCTTCTCGAAATCGGCGCCGAGTTCCCTGAGCCAGGCCAGAGGAACGGGGGCGAAGGCTTCATTGACCTCGTAGAGATCCATGTCGCCGATCTTCAGCCCAGCCTTTTTCAGCGCCCGCTTCGTGGCCGGGATGGGTTCCTCGAGCATGAGGACCGGATCACCGGCGCTGACGTGCAGGCTGTGAATCCGGGCAAGCGGCTTGAGATCGTGCTCCTTCATCGCACGCTCGCTAGCAACGATCACTCCGGAGGCGCCATCGCAGACCTGGCTGGCGTTCGCCGCGGTTATCACACCTCCCTCCCGAAGAAGTTTCACCGAGCCGATGCTCTCCATCGATGCGTCGTGGCGGATGCCTTCATCTTCGATGTGCCATTTCACCTGACCGGCACCATCAGTGATCTCTATCGGCAGGATCTCTTCTCGAAAGGCCTTCTCTCTCGTGGCCTTGGACGCGCGGCGGTGGCTCTCCAGAGCGTACTCGTCGAGCTCCTGGCGGCTAAACCCGTATTTCTTGGCCATCAATTCGGCACCATCGAACTGGCTGAACTGCTCCACACCGTAGCGATTGCGGATCTTTCCAGAGAATGGCGTTCCGAGCCCGGCCTCTTGACCAAGCCTGGTTGGACTCATCATCGGCACACGGCTCATGCTCTCGATGCCCGCCGCAATCACAACATCTTGCGTGCCGGACATGACGGCTTGCGCCGCGAATTGAAGCGCCTGCTGCGAGGATCCACACTGGCGATCAATGCTAACGGCTGGAACGCTATCGGGCAGGTTCGACGCGAGAACAGCATTGCGACCGATATGAAAGCTTTGCTCAGCCACCTGGCTGACGCATCCGAGGATGACGTCTTCGATCGCAGCCGGGTCGACCTTCGACTTCTCGACAAGGGCGTCAAGGATCTTGCCGCCGAGGTCAGCCGGGTGCCAGCCCGCAAGGGCGCCATTCCGTCGACCACCCGCGGTGCGCGTCGCCGCGACAATATAGGCTTCGGTCATCGTCTATCCTTTCGTATGCTCAACGCGTCTACCGCGGCGCCATCCGGATCGCGCCATCGAGACGAATCGTCTCACCGTTCAACATCGGGTTGGCGACGATTGATCCGACGAGATGGGCATATTCGCCGGGCTGACCAAGGCGGCTCGGAAACGGCACCTGCGCAGCAAGCGAATCCTGAGCCGGCTTCGGGAGAGTTGCCAGCAGCGGCGTCATGAACAAACCAGGCGCAACCGTAACGACGCGAATGCGATACGGCGCCAGATCGCGTGCGAGCGGGAGGGTCATGCCTACGATGCCGCCCTTTGACGCCGAATAGGCGACCTGCCCCATCTGTCCGTCGAAAGCAGCGACCGACGCCGTATTGACGATCACACCACGCTCCTCGCCGACAGGCTCGGCTTGCGCAAGAGACGCCGCAAACTTCGAAGCGACGTTGAAGCTTCCGATGAGATTTACGTCGATGGTCTTGCGGAATGACGCCATGGCGAGCGGCTTTCCGTCACGGCCAATGGTTTTGGCCGGGATGCCGATGCCAGCGCAATTCACCAGCACACGGGCTCGACCGTGAGCGGCTTCCGCCTTTGCTATCGCAGCCTCGACCTCGCTCTCGCTATTGACGTCAACTTTCAGGAACAAGCCGCCAATTGCAGAGGCGTGTGCGTTTCCCTCCGCCTCGTTCAGGTCGAAGATCGTCACCTTGGCCCCACCTGCCGCCAAGAGAGTTGCGGTCGCAGCGCCCAGGCCGGAGGCGCCCCCGGTGACGATCGCGGCAATGCCTTGAATTTCCATTCGGTCCCCTTTCTATCGCTGGACGTCCCTTCAATGCGGAAACATTTCGCGCAGCTTCAATTTGGAATACTTGCCGGTCGAGGTCTTCGGAATGGCGCGCAGGATCTCGAAGCGATCGGGCAGTTGCCATTTAGCGAAATCAGTCGCCAAATGGGCCCGCAACTCATCCGGCGGAATCGCCTTTCCAGGCTTGAAAACAACGCAGGCCAGCGGCCGCTCGGTCCACTTTTCATGCGGTATTGCAATCACTGCGGCTTCATGCACCGCCGGATGGTTCATGAGCGCATTCTCCATGTCGACCGAGCTGGTCCATTCGCCACCACTCTTGATCAGATCCTTCTTGCGGTCGCTGATCCGCATGTATCCGAGGCTGTCAACGGTGGCGACGTCACCTGTGCGTAGCCAACCATCGGCCGTGTGCTTGTCCGGGTCAGGCTCAACGTCGTGGTAGCCACCGGTGATGCAGGGTCCCTTCACCTGGAGTTCCCCGACGCTCCTGCCGTCCCAGGGCATTTCGCCGTCGTCACCCATGATACGCAGTTCAAGGATGGGAGCCGGAATACCGGCAAAGCTCTTGTGCCGGAGGATCGCGTCTTGCCCCGCCTGACTGACCTTCGGCTTCACAAAACTAAGCGTGCCCAGAGGCGAGGTTTCGGTCATGCCCCAGGCGTTCACACAATCGATTCCGTGATCGCTGAAGGCTTTCACCAAACTTTCGGAAGCTGCGGCTCCCCCAACAAGGCTGCGCATTCCCTTCGGCACATTCCATTTACCGGGGTTCGCCGCGAGCGCCTGAATGAGCGCCAACCAGATGGTCGGCACACCAAGAGCGAGCGTGGGCTGCGTCTCCGTGATCAAGTCAAGGAGGTCTTCAGCATGCAGATGCGGCCCGGGAAGCACGAGATGTGCACCGTTCATCACCGCCGCATAGGGGACTCCCCAGCAGTTTGCGTGAAACATGGGTGTGACCGGAAGGACGACATCGCGGCAACTCAGGGCGAAGTAGTCCGGCGCAGAAGCACACAGCGCGTGAAGAAATGTCGAACGGTGAGAGTAAACGACGCCCTTCGGACGTCCTGTGGTTCCAGACGTATAGCAAACCGCGACTGGGTCGTTTTCGTCGTGCGGTTTGGGCGCAAACGGCTGTCCCATGTAGGGCGCTATGAACTCCTCATAGCTAACCGAACCAGGCGGAACATCCTCGTCGCCAAGCCTCACGACGATTACGTGCGAGAATTCGTAACGTTTTGCGATCTCTCGGTATAGCGGCAGTAGAACATCATCGACGATGAGGAGCCGGTCCCTGGCGTGCGCCGCAATCCAGGCGATTTCTTCGCCGGCAAGACGCAGGTTTAACGTGTGCATGACGGCGCCGGCGAGCGGAATACCGAAATAGCACTCGAGGTTGACGTGGTGGTTCCAGCACAGGGTAGCAACGCGATCGCCCTGCCTTACGCCGAGCGCCTCAAGGGCCCTCGCCAATGCCCGGGCCCGCTCTGCCACTTGGAGATAGGAGTGGCGCCTGAGGCTCTTGTCCGGGAGTCGCGAGATCACTTCGGCTTCGCCAAAGACCCTGCTCATCCTGTTGAATATGGCATTGACCGAGAGCGGCACCGACATCATGGTCGACTTCATCTTTCCCCCCTTTCCGAGCAAGGCAGCGTCGCCCCGAAGCGCAGTCGCGCTCGCGGCGATGCCCAGCTCGCGTTTGAACCGCGGGTACCATACTGACCGACGGTCAGTCAATGATAAATCCAAGCTCGACCGTTAAACGTGTCGCGGTCGACGGATCGTCCGGCTGATGCGCCGCGGAGTTTCAATAACCGCCGGTTGCGCGTGCGATCTTGTAACCGAGAGCCGAGCGCATTCGAGCCACCAGGACTCTCAGACTGCTCTGCCGCCAGGCCATTCCCATGGCGATCGTCAACGCCTGGATAATCCATTGAACCGGCGTCGGCGCTCCGACTGACAAGACAAGCTGCCCGAGTTGGCTCAAGAACACGGCGGCGACAGCGGTTGCGACAATACTTCCCAATCCGCCAGTCAACGCGGTCCCACCGAGAACGACGGCGGCCACCGAGGGAAGCAAATAGCTCTCTCCGACGAAGATGTCCGGTGTCTTGAGAAAAGCAGCGAGTAACACGCCACCAGCGGCATAGCACCCGCCGGCCGCGGCGTACCCGGCTACGACATAACGATCGGTGTGGAGTCCCGCGGCGGTCGCGGCGAGCGGATTGGCGCCGACAGCCTCGAAGCGTCTGCCGGCGATCGTCGCACGAATGATCAGTTGCACTGTCGACAGGATACCGACCGCCGCAACTGCAATCGCGGGAATCCCGAAAACTTGACTTACTGCCCAGTCGCCGAGCAAGGGGACGATTGGCGTGGGAAAACCTCTCGAGTACCACTGGATAAATCCCATCAAGAGAGCGTTCGTCCCGAGGGTCGCCACGATGGGCGTAATTCGACCGACCGCTACACACAAGCCGTTGCCCGCTCCCGCGGCGACGCCGGCAACGATCGAAACGAGGATCGCGGGAAGCATTAAATGCGGAGCCTGATCTGGAATCTTCGTGACAAAAATCGCGCCGAGCGAGACCATCCCTGGAACACTCAGATCGATGCCGGCCTGTTGCGCGACCAGAGTTTGCCCCGCCGCAATGACTGCCAATATCGCAGCATAGGGCAACATCGCCATGAGTGACGAATTCGACAGGCTGCTTGGCGCTATCACCAGGCAAAGTGCGAATAGGAGCGCGGTGGCAACCCAAATGGCCCCAAAACTTCCCAAGGACAGCCGTTGAGCAATCATGCGACCGTCCCCTGTCGGCGTCCTGCTCGCAATCCGGAATAGAGCAACGCCGCCGCGATGATCAAAATTCCAATCAGCCAGAACTGCCACGCGGAATTGAGCCGGATGAACGTCGTGACGTTCATGACCTGCTGGATCAGCATGGCGCCCATGAAGGCGCCGATGAAGGAACCTCTTCCGCCAAATAGGCTGGCGCCGCCGAGCACCACCGCCGTAATGCTGGTGAGAGTGTAGTTCACGCCGGCACCGGGATCGCCAATCCCGATTTGCGCCATCAGCATCAGGCCACCGGCAAAGCTCAATAGTGCACACGACGAATATGCGCCGAGGTAGGTAAGCTCGATGGATACACCCGCTTTTCGTGCATTGATCTCGCTCGACCCGACAGCCCGCAGGCAGAGCCCCCACCGCGTGCGGCGCAAAAGCACTTCAAGGGCCAGTGCGGCCAGCGCGGCGACGATAAAACCTATTGGGACCGGCCCCACTCTCGCAGCCAGCCAGTCGCAAACCCGGCCATCGGTCAGCCCTCCGGGAATGCTGCGCAGCCAAAGCGAGCTACCACGAATGCACATGAACGTGACCAACGTCGCGATCACGGGTGTGACCAACGTTTTGCGGATGAGACACCAATTGAGAATGCCGACGGCGAGTGACGCCAACAAGGCTAGCCCTACGCCGGATACGATGTCTCCCGCTCCGACGGGCTCTACCAGGAAGAACGAGCAGACTACGGCAGTCAAACCTGCAACCGGGCCGACGGAAAGATCAATGCCTGCCGAGAGCAGCACGATCATCTGACCCAGCGCGATGAAAATCAGCGGCGTTAGCAACGTCAGCACATTGCTCAGGTTTCGCTCCGTCAGATAAACTGATTCACGGACGTAGCGTAACCGGCAAGCCCAAGAATGACGGCTAATAGGATCAGGCTAGGAGCGTACTGGGATTGGAGCAATGCCTGTGTACGCGGATTAGCTGGCTTGCCGCTCACTGGAGACTTTCGATGCGCGATGGAGGTCAGCGCAGCTTCCGTGATGTTCTTCTCGGTGACCGCGTCACCCGACAATTCCTTGACGACCGTCCCTCGAGAGAACACCAAGACGCGATCGCAAAGGCCCGCCAGTTCCAGCGCATCTGCCGAAACGACCACGACAGCGACGCCGTCCGATGCCTTTTGGCGCAATATTGAGTAGATATCGAAGCGCGCGCCGGCATCTACTCCCTGTGTTGGCTCATCGGCCAATAGCGCGCTTGGCCCGCTCATCAGGCACCGTGCGATGACGACCTTCTGTTGGTTTCCGCCGGACAAATTCTGAACCGGCGCATTGATGGTTGGGGTCTTGATTGCCAATTCGGATATTTGACCGGAAATCGCGCGCGCTTCCCGGCGCGGCGAAACGAATCCGCACAGGGCGTGCTGTGCGAGCGACATCAGCCCCGCATTCTTTCCGACTGAAAGCGACATCATGAGGCCCTCACGATGTCGATCCCTCGGGATATAGGCCGCCGCTCTCGTTGGGTGCTCCTGGCGCGATAACTCCGCAACGCTTCCGGTGGTCGGCAACAGTCCAGCCAGCCCTCGCAGAAATTCGCGTTGACCGTTGCCCTCTATGCCGGCCAAGCCGATGATCTCGCCCTTGCAGACGTTCAATGAAACAGCGGTGAACCCCGGACCGGAAAGATCACGAATCTGGAGCAGGGGTTCGCCCACTGGCGCGCCCAGCCGCGGCTTGGCAGGAAACGCCGAATTGAGTGTTCGCCCTACGACGAGATTGATGATCTCTGCTTCGCTCACGGACTTAGCGTCGAATATGCCGCAGACCGTTCCGTCACGCAGGACGGTTATTCGATCCGCAATCGACTTTACCTCGTGGATTCGGTGAGAGATGTAGATGATCGCGCGCCCCTGCGCCGCGAGGGACCGTATCCCGGCGAATAGCTGCTGGACCTGTTTGGTGTCCATATGCTCTGTCGGCTCATCGAGGATCAGAACGCTTGGGTCGGTTGCGAGAGCCTTGGAGAGCCCGACGAGATGCTGGTCTGCCATGGGCAGATCGGAGACGTAGGTCGACGGCGTCAGGTTAGGCGCCCACTCGCGAAGCCGCTCTCGTGTCCAGGAGTCGGCCTGGCCGCGCGACGGCCGGACGGTCTTCGGCAGAGCGAGAAGGAAGTTCTCGGCAATGGTGAGATCATTCAGAAGGGCGGGATGTTGATGAACGAGCGCTAGGCCCAACCGAGATACAAGGGCAGCGGAGAACGTGCTCACCGATCGCCCGCACAGTTCGACCGTTCCAGCGTCCGGTTCCAGATCACCGGCGGCGATCGCCGTCAGCGTGGACTTGCCCGCCCCGTTTTCTCCAACAATCGCATGCACCTCGCCTGCGCATGCCGTGAAGTCGACCGACTTGAGGGCCTGCACGCCGGCAAATGACTTGATTATCGCGCGCATGCGAAGCAACTCGGCGCGCGGCGCTTCGACGACGTCTGGCGCACTTGCCACGAGCGAAAGGGATCGGTGGATCGACATGCAGGCTCCCTTGGAGACTTCGATAGCGGGAGCAACGCGCGGCCGTTGCTCCCGCCATTCCTTCCGTCGTTGCCGCTCTTATTTCTTTGCGAAGAGAGCCTTCAGTTGTTCGACCGACAGATTGGCGGACTGCGGGACGTCGAGTGGCAAGCCCTTGTCGCAGCGCGGCCGCAGGTCCTGCCTGGTGGAATCTTCCAGCACGGTGGGAGACTGAACCGAAGGTTCGTCGTTCTTCAGACCCTCGGCGCCGGCTACCGCTTTCCGAAGCGCCGCGCGGCTTTGCCATGTGTATGAGCCAACGGTCATCAGTTCGAACGCGGGGTTGCTCGGCTTGTAGTCATAGTAGGCGCAGCCGAGCTCGTTGATGTCGGTCGTGGCGAGCGGCACAAGCGGCTTTCCCGCGCTGACAATGGCGCGCAGAGCGCCGACGCTGGATCCGCCGTACGACGAGATGATTCCGCCGATGTCGGGGTATTGCGCCAACAGGCCGGTCATGGCTTTCTGCGCGTCGGCAGCGGTGTAGTTTGTAACCTGCACGCCTCCGACCAGTTTGATGTCGGGCTTCGACACCAGAGCCTTCTTGGCGGCCTCATAGATTGCCTGGTCCGTGGGGTTACCCGGCGTTCCGCCGAAAAACACAACGACGCCCTTACCGTGCAGGCGCTCAGCCATCCAATTGGCGAACAGGGCTCCGATCGCAGCGTTGTCCGGCACGACGGAGGCGCTGTAATCCTTGCCCGGTTCACCGCCAGGGCTCGATATGTAGGGAACGATGCTGACACCCGATTTGTGGGCTGCGCGGATCGCCGGGAGCAGCGCCGGACCAGCATCCGGGAACACGACGATCGCATCCGTCCCCTGAGCAACGAGGCCCTGGATGTCGGAGATCGCCTTCTGCGGATTGAGTTGGCCGTCCGTGTAAAGGATCTCCGTAATGTTCTTGCACTTCGATGCTTCATCTTCCAGCTCAGCCCGTGTGATCTGGCGCCATGAATTGCCGTTGAAGCCTGTTGCCAGGGCGATCTTGATCGGCTTAGTGCCGCAGAACGAGGCCGATGCGGCCGATTCCGCCGTCGCGTGATTGCCGGCGGACATCAGTGCAAACGTCGCGGTGACTGCCGCCACGATCTGAACAAATGTTCTGACGTTATGATGCTTGGATTTCATGTCGTGCTTCCTCCTCCGTTTTGCTAGTCGACGGTGCCAGCCAACGCCGCCGGCAGCACCTGCCCCCGCGGCGTGACTCATCGTTCCGGCGCGCTTATCTCGCCGGTCTCCAGTTCCAAGAGTTTTGTCGAACAGTGACTGCGGGTTCTTGCCTGCGCGGTTCTTGGCGCCGAGCCACGTCCCTCAATCAGCCAAGACGAGACGCTTTCTCGCCCAGGCGCGTTGCGCAATCCTCCCATGCCGTCCGGATTGAAGAGCCTCCGGTTTGCGCCTTTTTATGAAATGACTGACTAAAAGTCAATCGTTGTTGTCGCGACGCGCCGCCGTTCTCGAAATTCCCCTTCGTTCATAGGGATCCCGGCAAGCGAATTTGACCTGCAGTCAGCTGGTTCGCGCAGTCGCCTTGTCCACGACCGTCCCAGTCAATATATTCGACCAGCAAGTCTTTTTGATTCCGAGAGAGCAATGACCAACGTGAAAGCCGGCGGCAAGAGAAAGCGCGTTTCGAAGCCGCAGGAGGAGCGCCTGACTGATCTCCTGGACGCCTCCGCCGTGATTTTCGCCCGAGACGGCGTTGCCGATGCAAAGATCGAGGATATCACCGCTCAAGCGAGCGTTTCGAAAGGAACGTTCTACCTCTATTTCAAGTCAAAGGACGAAGCCGCGGCAGCCGTGTGGCGCCGCTACATCGATGAATTCATCAGCGTCGGCGAAGCGATACTCGCCGATGACTGGGTCCCTGCGAGCACGCGGCTGGTGCGGATTTTCGAGTCACTCCTGCGTTTCACGTTTTCAAACGCGGATCTGCATCGAAACTTGTATTTGGCCGCCGGATCCGAGGTGGTGAAATCGGCCGCGAACCAGCGCTTGATCGAATTGATCGGCCGGACGGCTCAACAGGGTGTCGACAGCGGAGAACTGGAGTGCGATCAACCTGAACTCGCAGCCAGCATTCTGTACCACGGGCTTTGCGGAGCAACGCTGGATGCGCTGCGGATGCGGCCGCCGAAGGCCGACGCGCTAATCAAGGCCGGAGGACGCCTGGCGCACACGATCTTTGCGAAGAGCAAGGCAGTTGGCGCCGCGACTGCGACGAAAACATCCGGTCGGAGGAGCGCCGCCAGAGCATCAACGCGTTGATGCATCGCGGACCGCTCCAACAGCATCACCCCGACCAGCGCGGCCCAACAGCGACCTTTCCGTTCCAGGCTTATATTCGCTCATGATTGACTAACCGTCAGTCATATGCAAGTATCTTGGAGGCGGCCTTAGTCCGCTCAGGAGAGGAAAAGCTTGAAAGGTCACGACCATGAGGCATGAAAAGAAAGTTGCGCCTGACGCGCTCTACTATCGCGATGCTACCGAACTTGCCCACCTGATCAGGACGAAGAAAGTGTCGCCGGTCGAGGTGGTGCAGTCGCACCTGGACCGGATCAAGGCCGTCAACCCCAAGGTCAACGCCATCACGACGTTGCTGGCCGAGCAGGCAGTCCAAAGCGCGAGAAAAGCGGAACAAGCCGTCGCCAACGGCGATGAACTTGGAGTCTTCCACGGCGTCCCCTTCAGCATCAAGGACGTCATCGACGTAGCCGGCGTTCTCACGCATGGTGGCTCAAAGCTTCTCGCGGACAACATCGCAAGCACTGATGCGCCGTCCGTCGCGCGGATGAAGGGTACGGGTGCCATCCCGCTTTCCAAGACCAACGTCCCGGAATTCTCGTGCTGGACGGAGACCGACAACCTGGTAACCGGCCGAACCAATAATCCCTGGAATCTCGAGCGCACGCCGGGCGGATCGAGCGGGGGCGAATCCGCGAGCATAGCGGCCGGGATGTCGCCTATGGGATTGGGCTCCGATGTCGCTATTTCAGTGCGCGGACCCGCAGCGCTGACCGGAATCGTAGGCCTGAAGGCGACCCACGGCCGCATTCCATACACCGGCCACTTCCCCCATTTTCTCAGCCGCTACTGGCATATCGGTCCAATGGCGCGCAGCGTCCGCGACGTTGCGACCATGTTCGAGGTTCTCAAAGGCGGCGACGGAATCGACCCCTACGCCATCCACGCGCGAGACGCGCGACCAGCAAATGCGCCGATCGGAGGCCGACCTCTGCGCATCGGCTACCTAGCAAAGACCGGATTTGGTCCGGTTGATCCGGAAGTCGCCGCCGCCGTCGAAGCTGCCGCGAAATTCCTTGACCATGTCGGACACCACGTCGAGATTGCGACGATCCCGCTGCTTGAGGAGAACGACTTCGTCGGCACGGCCATGACGCTGTTCATGGGAGAATTACTCGACGATTTCCGTAAACTGGTGGCGGGTCGCAAGGAAGGCCTGCACTTCATCGGCACTCTTTATGCGGAGATGCCGGATCCTTCACTCAAGGATTATATTGCCGCCCAGACATTGATGACGCGGCTCAAATCGGTGTTCGCCGATTACTTCGAGCGGCATGACGTCTTGCTGTGTCCAGTTATTCCGTTCACGGCGCCTCCCCATCAGCTTCAGGAATATGTGGTTGATGGTCAAACAATTCCCGCGACGCAGATGATGCGAGCGACCTCGCCGTTCAATTTGACCGGCCTTCCGGGTCTTTCAGTACCGCTGCGCATGAGCTCAGAAAACCTCCCGATCAATGTGCAACTCGTCTCGCGGTGGCTGGACGAGGATTCGATACTTCGCCTGGGCGCGCTGATCGAGAGCCAGAGCACCGTGTGGGATCAGCGCCCGAACCTGTGAGCATGAGCCGCGATGGCTCTTGCGGACAACGCGCCTCGCGCAGGGCTTCGCGGCTTTAACATATTTCGCCTGAAAACAACCATCAGACCCGAAGTCGGCGTCGATCACACAAGGATCCTCTATGAACTACGAGCATTGTTCGGTCGTCCGCGACCATAGGCAATCCCAAGGCGGTGGTGATTTCCCATGGCGCCTATATGAGCCGGGCGCGCGGCATGCACGGCATTGACTTGCGTGCCGACGATGTTCTCTACACCGGACTGTCGCTGACGCATATCAACGCTCAGGGCACGCTGCGCATCGGGCTGACGGCGGGCCTGCCTATCGTGATCAGCCGCAAATTCAGCAAGCGCCAGCTCTGGCCGATCTGCCGCAAGTTGACTGCACCACGTTCAATCTCGGAGGCATGATTCCGGAGATCTACAGTATTCCGGAGAGTCCGGACGATGCGGATAACCCGGTGCGTCTGATCATCAGCGCCGGCATGCCGGCCGATCTCTGGCGCGGGTATGAGCGCTATCGAGGGCCTGACCGAACCACCCAACAATATCAGGGATCCAAGCGGCGTAGTGCTGGATCGCAGGACATCCCAGACTTGCCAGTTGGAGCGTATCGCCGGCTATGGCGTCATAGCGCCACAGCGAAGCTATAGTGCCCATCTCATCGGCCGTGGCGCGCCACTTCGCCAGAGCGCGCTATCGCCCGCCGCCATGATACAGTCTCCGGATCGATGCGGTCGTATTCTGAATGAGTACCGACGAACTTCACGCGCACGCGACCGAACGCATATGACACGTGGACGATCAGCCGCTACTTGTTGCCGCCAAGATCGAGGATGACTCGGTTGTCGCCCTCGAATTCGACCGTGCTGCCGAACTGCCGTTTTTCCGACGCGATGACACCCAATGGGCGCGCCGAGGCGGGCGTCAGAGTGATTCCGGCGGGGACAACGAGCCGTCGCGAGTATCATCATCACAGCGTCACGGCGAACCAATAGCCCCATCTTCATCGGCCGTGGCACGCCGCTTCACGATCGTGCCGGTCCGACGGCTGGCCGGGAGCCTCGAGCCACACCGTGGCTGTTGCCAGATTTGCTACTGGCGGAAACGACAGTCTTGTCGCCGGAACAACAAGCCCCCACGCTGGTAGTAAAGAGGACACTGGCAACCCGCATCGCAAGTATGTGCAGGGCAGGACCGGGGGAGGACGACCGTTGCGCAAGATCTTGATCCAATGCCAAAAGCCCAATTGCAGGGCTCACCATGTCGCGCTGCTGCAGAACGAGCCACCCCCTACCGGGCCGCTCTGCATCGCTTGCAATACGCCCTTGCCGCCGACAGTCGATGGCGAGTTCGTGTATTTCGCGGTTTCAGCGTCGACGTCGACATCGCGGACGATGCAGGCTGCGCCCGATCACACGGCGGCGACACCGCGCTCAGTTGCTCCGCTCACCTCCACTCAGGCCGCGAGGATGGCTCCTCTCCTGATCGTCAAGAGCTTGCAGCAGTCCTTGAGGTCGCGATGGCAACGCTTTCATCCGGCGTGATGGCATATCCCGCAGCCTGTCGGCGATCTCCAAGATGGTTTCTCGGCTACGTCGGTGATTCGCGTCCGCAACAGGCCTGATCGCCTTCCTCCTCCACAAACCGGGAGACCTGCCCTCGATCGTTGCCTTGTGGCAGAACCGGCTACTGGCGGAAACGCCAGTCGCCGTCGGAAGCGGCACATTCCATTTTGAAAGGCGCCGGCCACCGCTTCCTGGTTCAGGGGCGATTGGAAGTGCGCTGGCAGGGGCCGTCTGGCATTTGATCCCCCATCTGGACGGCCCCGCCACGGATCGCAACGCGAGCGGAGCTATCAGTTTGGCAAGGCAATTATTGCACTGAACCCCGCAGCCCTGATTTCGCCAACGCATCCTGTCGTACCGACGTCTTAAGCTAGAATGGCCCTGGCGGCGGCCGGATGTACGTTTATGCCAGATAGCGTCGGCATCGCCGGGCCGTCAGGGCGATTCGTTGACCGGCTCGCGACAACCTTGTGGCGCCTGATCGCTGGCGCACCCAGGACAGGCAGCCCCGGCGCAGCGCTGCTGGTCTGACGCCGGGGCCCCCATGGACCGAGCAGCTGGAAACTGCACCGGGCCAGGATCGAAAAACTTCAAAGTTTTCCGGGCGTTCGATCCGCCATTGTGAACCTCGCCGGCGAACCCTGAAGCCGTTCGATGGTTTAAGAGCGCAGGGTGACATTAGCGCCGACTCAATCGCCTCGAACCTGTCGTATCCGCCAGCCGCCAATTTCGATTGGGGCAGGAACGAACAACAGGGTAGAAGGTTGAAGGACGAATCGGGAATCCAGCCTTGCAAATCCAGGCTTGCAATGAATATGTCGCAGAAGCCCATGGCAGGCGCCGATATGGCAGATACCGATCAAATCTCCGCACCAGTTGGTCATGATGACACTCAGGCCGCGCCTTCCGGTGCGGGAGATACCACTTTCGCAGTTCAAAGCGAGGTCGTTTGGATCCTGGGTGATACCTTGGATCATGCTCGAGCGGGAGGTGCTGCCGAGCTGCACCTGCCTGCGGACAGCCACCTCGTCCTGGATGCTTCGGTATTCTCCGACGCTCCCGCGAACCTGGATCACGCACTTCATCAGCTGACGACCGCGACGGATCTCTTCGATGTTCCCGTTCTCGACTTTGACGGTCACAATTCCTGACGAGCCCGCTGCGCGCAGCTCAGCTTGGATCGCATCAAGGTCGCGCTAGATATCAATCAGTTGATGCATGATTGCTTTCGCGACGGCCTGCGTCGTGGTGACACAACCGAGCTTCTCTCGCGCGGCGTTCAAGTGAAACCTCACCGTTCGCTCGCTGATTCCCAATATGATGCTGGCTTCCAGCGCGGTCTTTCCTGCGGCCGTCCATTTCAGGCAGTCAAGCTCTCGGGCCGACACGAGGATATCGTGTTCAGCATCGTGACCATGCATCCTCAGCACGTGTCCATGAAAATAGTTGGCCAGAATACGACACTCTCGCAACGTCGTCTCAGCGTGTCCGGACCAGCTCGCGGCCTCGATCGCCGACGTGATTCCAAAAAAGGCGGTCTCTCCTCGTCGTCTGTTGAGCGGCAGAGTGATTTGAGTAGATGCGCGCTCCGCGTCGTCACCCAGCCCGCTTTCGGTTTGAAATTCGAAACGGACCGGCTCTTTGCTGGTAAACTGCCTCACGCGCGTATCCGAATAGATGCAATGAACGAAATATCTCGAGCGCTCGGCGACTGAAATATTGATGCATATGTAGTTCAGGCTTGTGAGGCCGTACAAATGCCTCGCCGCGAGAAAAAACGCGACCCCTTCGGAGCGCTCGGCGACCAAGGTGCAATTGCCGACGAGGTGAGCTTGAACAGCTTCAAACATTAGCCACACGGTAGATAATACGGAAATACCGCACTGCGTCATCCCGCCGTTGGGTTCCTCAACTTCAGCGGCGCCTCCTGGTTCCCCATTGGCGTTTGCCGCAGACACATTTTCCGAGTGACGTCTGTAGGTTGTCGTGCATACGAGCGCCTGCTCGTCTGGTCGCCCTGAGCAGGGAGCGAGGCGTCGTAAAGCTCGAAGACGATCGGCTCTGAGTAATCGCTTGATTGCACTTAAGGTTGTATGGGGTGAAATTTTTTGATCTCTTGTCGAACTTTCCGCGCCTTTGCGCGTTGGGCAGATTCTTGTTCTTGCAGTCGCAAATTTTTTTAGTCATGTGGTGTCGGGGATGGGCATCAAACGAAGTAGCGCGCGGGTACTTCAATTCCGACGGCCAACAGCCGGTGAAGACCTTACCGAGAATGACCTGACCGAGCTTGCGGGGTCGCGAGCACCGCCTCGAACACCCCGAAGGCAAAGGGGCCTCTGGAGCTTCCTGACCTGGCAATTTGTCATTGCCCCGATTGTTGCGGCGGCGTCTTCCTTCATTGGAAACGGCCACGCCTCGGCCACTGACGATCAGGACGACCGCATTGCTGATCACCAGAAGGGGCAGCCGGACGCCGCATCTGACCATGGTCAAGCCGCAGTCGGGACCGCCGCTGAAACCCCGGATGACGGTCGCAACGATCAAACAGATTCGTCGTTGCGCCTCCTCGGTGCCACGCCGAAGGGATTGGCTGATCGGGATGGTCTACCGCATGAGGAGCATGCCGGACCGGCTGTCGCGCACGATATCGTTGCGACAGCTCCGGCTGGAGACGGCGAGGTCGATGATGGCCTTGATGCTGCCAGTTCAGATGATTGCAGGGCTGCGCTACACAAATGCATTGCTGCCGCCGGGTCGTCCGGCGACGCATCCGGAGTATCTTCCGGCAGTCCCACCGAGATACCCCCGCCGATAGTCATCGGAGAACTACCGAGCGGCGGTCTCCATGTCGACGTATCGGTCGGAGGAGAGCTAAATCTCTCGCTCCCAACAACCGGCGTCGTTTCGACGCTGCCGGGCAGCCTGGCGGATATGCTGGCGACGGTCGGGCTGAGTTCACCGCTCGACCTCAAGGACTACCTGGGCTTCGATCTGCATGTGAACGCCGGCGGCGAACTCGTCGCAAGTGATCTTGGCACGCTGCTGGACTTAAGTCTTTCGCTCGCCACACTGAATATGGTCTCGCCCGTTGTGAGTCCTGCTGCGAATACCGTCTCGAGCGTCGTGAATCTTGTTGCGGACGGCTTGCCGATACTGGGGACGTCAAATCCTTTGGATCAGTTGCTCGGCAACGACACTCACCATCATTCGGTTATTGGTCATCTCGGCGACCTGACATCCCTCCTCGGCAACGGCTCTATCAGCCATGAACTTCCTGGTCATCCTGGTGAGCTGACGTCCGTCATCGCCGGCGGCGATATCGGCGGCGGAGATCCGATCTCCGCGCTGGTGGACAAACTCGATTGCCTCAAAATGTTGCCTGACGCCTTGGCGGCGACGCCACCCGGCAGCGGCTCGAGCACAGATTTGCCGGTCGTCGGTGCAGTTGCTGATCACGCTCATGTCGGCATCGTCGTGGACGCCATCGACTTTCCATCGCCAGTGCAACCCGAAGGCGATGTGCTGTTTCACGGGAACAGCTACAGCGACTATCACGTCGCCCTGCAATCCGCGGGACCGTCATCCGGAAGCGGCAGCATTGCGCCGATGCTGAACAGCGTGTCAGGCATCCTCGATGCACCGTTGCCCGCGCATGTGGACAGTCCGGGCGAGAAGGCTGCACCGTCAACTTCGACGGGTGCGACGGTGCAGCATCCGGATGCCTTGCTTATCCACATTGCCACGACACTTGATGATCTAAGCTTGCGTAGCCACACGCACTAGCCAAAGGCTGATACGAGAGCGACCAGCTGATACGAACGGGGGACGAGGCATGGGGCAAGGAGCGCTGACAAGGCGTCGGCAGGCCAATTATCTCAATCGGCTGCATGAGCGGGGGTCGACCACCTGTCGTTGGACGCCAACATGTCCCGGGGTGGTGTCGTGAACGGCACGCCGTCATCCATCTCGAGTGGCGAAGATATTTCCAAATCCGTCGAAGCGACCGTTGCCGATCCATCGGGCCTGCGGGCTGCCAACGCCGCGGACCTTCGAAATCCGCCCGACCCGCTCTCGACGTGGCGATCACGGGCGCAACCTACGCTGACCGCCGTTGCGGTGTTTTCGACGTTTGTCAACGTAATGATGCTGACGATGCCCGTGTACTTGTTTCAGCTATCGGATCGCGTCCTGACCAGCCGCAGCCTGGACACCTTGCTGATGCTGACCATTGTCGCGCTCGGCTTTATCGGCGTCCTGTCATTGCTCGATATCATTCGCCGGCAGGTGCTTGGCCGGTTGGCGACCAGCTTCGAAACAATCCTCGGCGGTCCAGTCCTGGCGAGCATTGTCACGTCCGCAAAGGTCGCGGACAGCGCCAACATGCAGTCTCTCCGCAGCCTGCATCACGTCAAGAGCTTCATCGCCAGCCCGGTGATGTTGCTTCTGTTCGACGTCCCGCTGGCGCCGATCTATTTCGGCGCGGTTTTTCTGATTCATCCTGCCTTGGGCTCCATCAGTCTGGTATCGGGCCTCGTGCTCATCGCAATCGCGATAGCAAATCAGAGGGCGACCTCCGGCCCGTTGGGGACTGCCAACCTGCATACATCCAAGGCCGACACCCAGGCCGAGGCGTTGGCCCGCAATTCCCAGGTCATCAACGCCATGGGAATGCTCAACGAGAGCATTCTGCACTGGGGCAATGACCAGGCCCGGGCGCTGATATTCCACGGCGCCGCGCTGGACCGGAGCTTCTGGATCAGCGGTGCATCGAAGTTCGCTCGCCTCTTCACGCAAATCGTCATGCTGGCGGCTGGAGCGTATCTTGCGCTGCACGGCAAAGTCACGGGCGGCATGATGATTGCGGCCTCCATCATAGCGGGTCGGGCACTGCAGCCGTTCGAGATCATGATCGAAGGCTGGCGCAATCTCGTCCAGACCCGCGCCGCCTATGCGCGCGTATGCGCGGCGGTGGACAGCCTGAAACAGGAGCGGGCGCATCTGTTATTGCCCAAACCGACAGGCCGGCTATCGGTCGAGCGGCTGTTGTATTTTCCACCCGGAACCAAGGAGGCCGTGCTGAACGGCGTCACTTTCGAGCTGGAGCCCGGAGAATCGCTCGCCATTGTCGGTCCTTCAGGGTCGGGAAAGTCGACGCTGGCCCGCGTTCTGGTTGGCTGCCTCTACCCGACTGCGGGCAAGGTGAGGCTCGACGGCACGGAACTTCGAAATTGGGATCGGCGTCAATTCGGAGAATTTACCGGCTATCTGCCGCAGGAAGTCGAGCTGTTTCCCGGCACCATCAAGGACAACATCTGCCGAATGCGCAGCGATCTTCCTGACGCGAAAACCTATCAGGCGGCTGTATTCACCGACGTACATGACATCATCTGCCAGCTGCCGAACGGCTACGAGACGGTCATGGAGCGCAGCGGCGCTCCGCTGTCGGGCGGGCAGAAGCAGAGAATTGCACTGGCACGCGCCTTCTTCGCGGATCCCGCCCTGGTCGTCCTGGACGAGCCAAATTCCAACCTGGATTCGGCCGGGGAGCAGGCGCTGACCGATGCGCTTCTGCGAGCCAAGGAGAAGCGCATTACGGTCATCGTCATCACGCAACGGCCCGCCGTCTTGAACGCGATGGACAAGCTGCTGGTCTTGCGGAATGGACGCATGGAAGCGTTCGGCCCGCCGGCCGAAATTCTCGTCCGTTTGATTCGTCCTGCCAGCGCGCGCAAGCTCGCGCCGAGCCCTGAAGGTCAGGTGGCTTCGGACCAGCCGCGAGAGGTGGAGGGCGCGGCCAACAACGGAGAAGCAGCGCAATGATACGGGACTGTCCCGCCATTCATGCATGGCATAGCGACGTGCAGCATAGCGCGCGCGGCCCGATTGCGATCGGCGCACTGATACTGCTGATCTGGGCCTTTGGATTTGGCGTATGGGCTACGACGGCTCCGTTGGCCAGCGCCGTCGTTGCGTCCGGTTCTTTCGTCGCCACCGGGCAGAACAAACAGGTGCAGCATCTGGAAGGCGGAATTATCCGAGCACTCCTCGTCAAGGAAGGAGATATCGTCGAGGCCAACCAGCCCTTGGTACGGTTGGACGATACGGCTGCGCAATCCAAGCTTCGTCGCCTGGTGACACGGCGGTCCAGACTCTTGGCGGCTGCGGCGCGACTTCACGCCGAAATCAATTCCTCGGACCAGATACGGCTGCTCCCGGCGCAGGCCGAGGAGATGACAAATGATCCCGAGATGCGCTCCATCGTTCAGGCGCAGCAAGACGAACTGACGGCGCGCCGACGCAGCCTGGCCAATCAGGAGGAGGTCTTGAGGAAGGAAATCGCCGGTCTGAAGGAGAGCATACGCGGCTATGAAACCCAGATACGTGCCAATCGAGACAGGTCCGCGCTGTTCAGCGAGGAATTGCAGGACAAGAGCCCGTTGATGGACCAGCAGTTGATCAAGAAATCGGAGATTCTCGCGCTGCAGCGGTCCGAGATGGGCCTTGCGGGCGAACTCGGCGACCTGCTTGGCCGCAGCGGCGACGCAACAGAGCGGATTGCACGAGCGGAACAGCAGATTGCGCAACTGAGGCTGGCGGCCGTCGAAAAGGCCAGCGAGGATCTGCGCGGAACGGAAGCGGAACTGGATGACCTGCGCGAGCAGATCCTGGCGGCACAGGACGTCGTGCGGAGAACCGACGTCCGTGCACCGGTGCGGGGGATCGTGGTCAAACTCAATCAGTACACGACCGGTGGCGTCGTGGCTCCCGGTGGCGTCATTCTCGAGCTGCTTCCAATCAACGACGAACTGGTCATTGAAGCGCGAATAGACCCGAATGAGATAACGCACGTCAAGGAAGAGCAGAATGCTCTGGTTCGGCTCACTGCTCTAAATCAACGCCTGACGCCGATGATCGAGGGCAAGGTCGTGTATGTATCGGCGGATACCGTCGCAGATCAGGGTATGCGCCGAACCGGCGAACAAGACGCCGTCGTCAGGAGAGACTCGTTTGTCGTGCGGGTACGTCTTAACGAGCGAGACAAACGCGACAAGGTCGAGAACTTTCGTCCAACGCCCGGGATGCCTGCCGACGTATTCATCGAAACTGGACAGCGCACGTTCTTCACTTACCTGATGCGGCCGGTGATTGACAGCTTTTCGCGCGCATTTCGCGAGCATTGAGGCCTGCTGCCCGGTGTTCGACCGGAAATCCTCATGGCGCGCGTTCCCGAACAGATAGGTATTGACCCTAGAGCTTTTTCCGTTCCGATGGAATCGGAACGGAAGCTCCAGCTTCTTTGTTTTGACGCGTTTCGTCACGCGAACAGGTATCCACTTCGCTCGAAAACGCTAGTACTCGACCGGGCAGCCGTATTGTCGCGTAGACGCCAGCGACACGGGCTTGCCTGACAAGACCTCCTCCAAAGCAGGCCGCACGTAGTTTTGAGCCTTTCGCGGATCACCCTTCGTCTGTTCGTTGACGGCTCCCTGATAAACCAGAGTGCCTGATGGATCGATGATGTAGATTGATGGCGTGCTCTTGGCGCCGTATCGTTGTCCGATTTCTCCCGTCGGATCGAACAAGAACGACGTGATCGTGGCTCCTCGCGCTCTTGTCAAATTGACGGCCGCAGCCTCCGTCAAATGGCCAGGCTTGCCGGGCGCGGCGGTATCGATCGACAACCACACCACCTTGTGTTCAGCAGCGTAAGCCTGTAGCGCCTGCATGTTACCGCTCTCATACTGTCGTGCCGTGAATTCGCAGACAGGGCTCGTCCATTCGAGGACGACGGTTGATCCACGATAATCACTCAGACGATGCGGCGCGCCGTCGCTACCTGAGGCCGTGAAGTCAGGCGCGAGAGCACCGTTCGCCAGGCTCGATAGAGCATAGGATCGTTCCGTATGGGGGAGCACGCCAACCCCAAGCAATATTGCTGATGCGAGGAACGCCGCAAAGCCAAGCATGCGAATGACTTTTACCTTCGTCATAGTTTTTCTCCTGGTTTCGACTTGTCGGCGACGGCGGATTGCAGCCGCTCTATTGCTGCTGCAACGCCTTCCTTGGTGAGGATTTGCGGCAGCACGATCGGTTGGCCGCCGGCGTCAATGCTCGGGTAAAGCACGTAGAGCGGCACGCCAGCCCGGTCGAAGCTCTCGAGATAGCGCGTGATTTCGGGATCACCCTTGGTCCAGTCGCCGCGCAATAGCGCCAGGTGGTTGCGTTTCACCGATTGAGCGAATTCGCTGGAACTGAGCACCGTTGCATCATTCACCAGGCAAGACACGCACCACGCAGCGGTGATATCGACCATGACCGGCCTCCCCGCTGCGCGCAGGGACTCCAATTCTGCCGGCGAAAACTTCCCCCAGACCAGACCGGCGCTCTGCTGACGGACTGCCCCTGCGTTCGGAGCAGGCGTCAGCGCGAGCAGTGCCATGGCGGTAAAGACCGCCGCTGTCGCAAGACCCCGTGTCACCCAATGGGTCCGCACAAACCCGGCCTGGCCAACGCCGACGAGCCACGCGGAAAATCCGATCAGCAGAAGTCCGATCAGCGTCCAAGCGAGACCATCAACGCCAACCTGCTGCGCCAGGACCCATACGAGCCATATGCAGGCCCCGTACATCGGAAATGCCAGGGCTTGTTTGAACCACGCGAGCCACGCTCCAGGTCGCGGCAACAAGCGCACCAGCCGCGGAGCAAAGCTGAGAACGAGATATGGGAGGGCCATGCCCAACCCGACCGCCTGAAAAATCAAGGCGGCGACATACCAGGGCTGCGTCAGCGCGAGACCAAGTGCAGCCCCCATGAACGGCGCCGTGCATGGACTTGCAACAAGCGTCGCCAGTACTCCGGCGAAGAACGAACCCGCGTACCCGTTGCGATCGGCCAGGCGTCCACCGATGCTGATCGTTCCGACTTCGAAAACGCCGGAAAGATTCAGGCCGACGGTGAACAGGACGTAGGCCGTTGCCGCAACCACGATCGGTGATTGGAGTTGGAAGCCCCAGCCAATCGTCGCTCCGGCGGCGCGAAGCGCCACCATCAATCCCCCCAGAATTCCAAAAAAGAAAAGAACGCCGGCCGTAATTGAGAGCCCATGGCGGCGCGCGACTGATGGATGCTGGGCGGCTTGCTGAACAAGTCCAAACGCCTTGATTGCAAGTACCGGCAGAACGCAAGGCATGAGGTTCAGGATAAGCCCGCCAAGCAGCGCCAGGAGCAACGCTTCGGCGATGTCTGCAGACGTCGTCGAGCCGGCGTTGGAAGGCTCGGCCGCAATTGGAATATCGACCGCGTAGGCGCGACGCACATCGCCGGCACCGTCAGCAGCATTGAATGCCAGGACACCGCTTAGCCGCTTGAGCGGGCTATTGGATTGCCCGGGCCGACTGGCCGTGACCGTCAAGCCCTTTGCGTCGACCGAGATGCTCTGTGACGCGCCCGCATCTATGACGCCATCATCAGCAGGGAAGAATGAGGCATTGCTGATCCGGGCTCGATCGAGGCCGGCGGCAGCAAGGCGCACCGAAATGGTTCGGCTGCTCTGCCAAGATGTAACAGGCCACGGGCTGATCTCGGGCAGTTCGGCGCGGGCTCTTGCAAACAGTGCTTTCGCCGACTGATTGCGCGGCGCAGCGGAGTCGGATACCGGAAGCGTCAGCTCGAGGCTGGCCTGTTCAGGAATGCAGGTTTCATTGCAGACGACCCAGTTCGCTTCCGCAGACAGCGTCGCCGGTTGACCGGCGACAAGCTGCGTGGACACGGCGATTGGGGTTAGCAGAACGGCCTCGCCGTCGTATCCATAGATGACCAAAGGCCCTGTCGGTAGCCGCTCGGGCCGAGGCCAAGCCATGGGGCCGGCCACCAGACCGGCCGGGAGAGCCCAATCGATGCGTGTGGCTAGACCTGAATCGCCGGGATTGGACCAGTAGGTGTGCCAGCCCGCCGGAGGCTGAAGTCGCAGCGCAACCCACAAGGTGGTGCCCGGTTGGATGGACGTGGTCTCAGGAATCAAATCGGCTGCGACGCGCGTGGGTGCACTGGTGGCAGCAACGGCGCGACCAGGACCTGATGCCATGGCCCCAACCGACAGAGCCAACAGCCAGAACAGCGTCCCAACGCGGACGACCTTCGTCATCGCCAACCTATCCATCCGAATGCTCTCTCATCCGATTTACGGTGGCCAAGGCCTAACCCTTCAAGTAACTTGAGGGGCAATGGAGATTTTGCACGATGAAGGTTCACCTCCGCGTGTTGACCATTGGTGCCCTGGCGAGGAAAACCGGCCTCAGCACCCCCACGATCCGCTACTACGAGGAAATTGGGCTCCTTCCCCGGGCCGGACGCGGCGCAAATGGGCAGCGCATTTATGATGATGCCGGCCTGCAGCGGCTGACGTTCATCAAGCGATGCCGTGATTTCGGGTTCTCGATTGATCAGATACGCGTCCTGGCGAGCCTATCGATAAGCACCGGCGCGGATTGCCGCGAAGTGCGCGACATCGCGCAAGCGCATCTGAGACGAATACGTGAAAAGCAAGCCGAACTGCGAGCGCTTGCAGGTCATCTGCAGCGGTTCGTGGCTGCCTGTGATGCGGCTTGTATCGGCAGCCCAAGCTGCGACTGCGTGATATTCCAGGAAATAGCAAACCCCAAGACGTCTTCCAATTGCTGTCAGGGAACGCCGTCATGAAGCGCGACATTTCGAGGCTGCGGAGCTGAAGGTGTGACGCGAAGCCGCGCAGCGGCAGGCGATCGGACCGTCAAGGCTCGCGCGTTTTCCGCCGCTGATTTTGAGCGACGTCGCGCTCTTGGAAAACGAAGCAACGCACGGACAACTGCGGCACATAATGATGCTGCTTCGCCTCATTCGCGGTCATGGTCGGCCGACCTCCTCCATGAGACGTTGTATTGCAACAGGTCAGTGCGTGATGACCACCTTGCCGAAGACATCGCGGCCTGAGAGCCGCGCGACCGCTTTGTCGAAATCGTCGAAAGCATAGCTGGAGTCGATGACCGGCCGCAGTTGATGATTGACGGCAACCCGGATCAGGTCTTCGAGATCGGCGCGGCTTCCGACGCCAATGCATTCGTAACGCGCCTGGCTGAAAAACAGCTGCGTCCAGTCAATTTGCGGCTGGTCGCGGCCGATCGTCAGTGCTCCGATAATCGAGACCTGCCCGTGATAGCGAACGGCTTGAATGGATTGCTGCAGCGTCCCAGGTCCTCCGACCTCGACAACACGCTCCACACCCTTGCCGCCGGTCAGGCCTTTCACAGCGCTCGCCCATTCCGGAGATTGGCGCACATCAATGACATGCTCGGCGCCAAGCTCTTTCAGCCTGTTTGCCTTGTGCCCGCTTGTCGTCGTCGCGATGACGCGCGCCCCGCACAGCCTGGCGATTTGAACGGCGAAGAGCGAGACGCCGCCCGACCCTTGAGTCAACACGGTATCGCCGGCACCGATGCCGGAGAGCGCCGACCACGCGGTCACGCCGGCGCATGGAAGCGTGGCGCCTTCCTCGAAGCTCATATGTTCGGGCATGCGCGACAGGGATTCGGCAGAAATGACCTTATAGGTCGACAGCCAGCCGTCGAGCGTCGTCGAGAATTGCACCGGCCGATCGCGAAGCGGGCCGCCGAACCATTGCGGATAGAACGAATTCACAACCTTGTCACCGACGGAAAAGCGCCGAACACCTTCGCCGATCTCGACGATCTCTCCGGCTGCATCAGACAGGGGGCTCAGCCCCGGCTTGGCCGCAACCGGGTAGCGTCCCCGCATGACGGACAGATCGCGTGCATTCAATGCCGCTGCACGAATGCGCACGAGCACGTCCCCCGGTCCCACCTTGGAGAGAGGCTCGGTCACTTTAGCCAGACTCCCCGGATCGCCGGGCGTCGCCTGCCGATAGACTGTGTTTTGCAAAGCTCTTCTCCTATGGCGTGAACAGGCCCATGACACGATACGCCTCGATCGTCTCGTCATAGGCTTTGAGATCGGCACGGCTGCGCGCCAGGAGCTGCGCCCCTGTCACGGCGGCGTAGATGGCGCGCGCCCGCTGTCTGGTCGCCGCAGCGCTCGTGTCGGGTTTCGCCGCGGTCAGCACCTTGGCGAGAAAGGCCATGTGGTCGTCAGCGAAGCCTTTGACTTCGACTTTCACTTCGTCCGGCAGGTCGTCGTACTCGGCCGCCATCTGCCCGCACATGCACATGCGGTTGCCGTCTTCGA
Source organism: Bradyrhizobium sp. (assembly GCF_019242285.1). GTDB lineage: Bacteria > Pseudomonadota > Alphaproteobacteria > Rhizobiales > Xanthobacteraceae > Bradyrhizobium. The sequence continues at coordinate 10,133 of NZ_JAFAVV010000210.1, read as the reverse complement.
GGGCTTTGCGAAAGATGCCGGGATAGCGTTTGAGCACGGCCGCCGGGTCCTGAGACTTGGACCACATCTTTTCGAGACCTGCCGCGGAGTCCTCGCGATATCGCTTGGCAACGGCAGCGCCGAGAGCGGCTTTCGACGGGAAATGATAGTGGATGCTGGCGCCCTTGATGCCGACCTCTTCGGCCAGGTCGCGGAAATTCAAGCCCGTATAACCGTGGGCCTGCGCCCGCGAGCGCGCCGCCGCCAGGACTGCTTCCCTCGTATCCGACATTTTCGCTACCCTCGCCTGTCAAGTGACAGATAGACGTTGACGCCGGAAAAGGGAAGGGCTAAGCCGTTGCCTGTCAAGTGACAGGTAGATAGCGTGGAGGTTATATGAAAATCTATGATCGCGGGCGCGCCCACACGGCGCGTGTCCGCATCGTGCTCGCGGCGACAAGGTCGATTTCATCAGCATCGATGCGTGCACAAGTAGAAGCCTTGCCCGCCGTCAAGAACCGGAGCGGCAACGAGATTCTGCCTGAGGATCTCGCGCGCTTCACCGCCTGACGATTTCCGGAGATCGTGGCATGCCCTTTGAAGACGCTACACAACTGGCCGCCCAGGTGGCGTCCAAGGCGCGCTCACCGGTCGAGATCGTGCAGGCGCACCTTGACCAGATCGAAACCGTCAACCCGCCACTGAATGCGATCGTTACGCTCGTCGCCGAACGGGCGATCGCGGAGGCGAAGCGCGCCGAAGAGGCGGTCATGCGCGGCAACAAGCTCGGTCCGCTTCACGGCGTGCCGTTCACGGTCAAGGATTCCATCGACACCGCCGGCGTATTGACCCAGCGGGGTTCTCCGATCTTCAAGGGGCGCATTCCGGCGGCGGATGCCACGAGCGTGGCCCGCCTCCGGAAAGCCGGCGCCATCCTGCTGGCGAAGACCAACCTACCGGAATTCTCCTACGCGACGGAGACCGACAACCTGCTGACGGGGCGAACGAACAACCCCTGGAATCTGGATCGGACGCCCGGCGGATCGAGCGGTGGTGAGTCGGCAGCGATCGCGGCCGGCATGTCACCCCTCGGCCTCGGCAGCGACGTTGCGATCTCGGTGCGAGGGCCGGCCGCCCATACCGGCATCGTCGGGCTCAAGGCCACGCATGGCCGCATTCCTGCCACCGGCCACTGGCCTGAAGTGCCGCGCCGCTTCTGGCACGTCGGTCCGATGGCGCGGACTGTACGCGATATCACGCTGGCCTATTCGCTCCTGGCCGGGCCGGACGGGATCGACGGCTATGCGACGAGCCCGATCGAACTCACTGCGGGCGCCGAGTCCAAGCCGGCGCACGAGCTTCGCATCGGCTGGTTGGTCGAGCCAGGCTTCGGCGCGATCGCGCCCGACGTGGGGGCGGCCGTTGCCGCGGCAGCAAAGGCGTTCGCCGACCTTGGTTTTCTCGTCGAGCCGGTTCGCATAGCGGCCCTGGAGGAAAACAATGGCCTCGACCTGTACTCCAAGCTGCATGTGCTCGAAACGAAGCCCCTCATGGCACGGGTGACCGAAGGGCGCCTGAGCGAGACGTTCAAATATGCTTCGCGCATTCTCGCCACGGCCGACCCCAGCCCGGCGGACTACATCGCGGCCATCCAGGCGGTCGAGCGTCTGCGGAGCGGGTTTGCCGCCTATTTCCAGCAGTATGACGCCCTGCTCTGCCCGGTTACGCCGGTGTCGGCGCCGCCGCATGATCGCTCGGAACTGGTCATCAACGGCGAGACGGTCACGGCAAGACATATCCTGCGCGCCACCGTTCCGTTCAACCTGACCGGGCTTCCCGCCCTCTCGATGCGGTTCGGCACCAGCGGCGATGGCCTGCCCGTCGGGGTGCAGATCGTCGCGCGATGGCTCGCCGAGACAATGGTGCTGCGTCTCGCAGCGCGCCTGGAATCGGTGAGCGGCGTGCCGGGACTCCGTCCGGACCAATAGCGAGACCGGGCCGGTTAAGCGGTGAACAAGGACGGAGCGCAGCGTGCGGCAGCACGGCGCGCCGGGCGTTTTGGAAGGAGAGACTCGAAGGTGTCGAAACCTTCTCTCTTGCGCCGCAGCGATCATGCCGCGGATCAAAGCCCATTTTCTCCCTGGGGCATGAGCTTCGCTATCGTCGGCCTTCTTTCACTCTCTGCCGGGCAGGATCCTGTCCAACACCTGCCTCGCCGCGCCGGCGATCGCGCCGGCCCCGTCCGGATCGCCTTTGGCGAGCGCGATCGAGAAATTCTTCGCCTGCTCCAGCGTGATGTGCGGCGGCAGTGGCGGCACCTCGGGGTCCGTCTTCACCTCGAGCACCACCGGTACGTCGCTCGCCAAGGCCTGCTGCCAAGCAGACTGGAGCCGTTCGGGATCGTCGACATAGATACCGCGCAGCCCGATCATCTCGGCAAATCGAGAATATGAAACGTTCGGAATTTGCTGCGAGGCCTGGAACTTGGGATCACCGTTGATGATCCGCTGCTCCCAGGTCACCTGGTTCAAGTCCTCGTTGTTGAAGACACAGACGATCCAGCGATGATCGGGCCAGTCGCGCCAATATTTGGCGACCGTGATCAGCTCGGCCATGTTGTTCATCTGCATGGCGCCGTCGCCGACCAGCGCGATGACGGGGCGATCTGGCAGCGCATATTTGGCGGCGATCGCATAGGGTACAGCGGCGCCCATCGAGGCGAGCCCTCCGGAAAGCGAGGCCTTCATGCCACGGCGTATCTTGAGGTCGCGCGCGTACCAATTGGCGCAGGAGCCGGAATCGCTGGTGATCACGACGCGATCCGGCAGCAGCGGCGACAATTCCCAGGTCACGCGCTGGGGGTTGACCGGCTCGGCCGGCTGCTTCGCTCGTTCAGCGAGTGTCTGCCACCACTGGCGAACGTTATCCTCGATCGTCTGCCGCCATTCCCCCGACGGCTTCTGCCGAAGCCGCGGCAACAGCGCGCGAAGCGTCTCCGCGGCATCGCCGACAAGTGGGGCTTCCATCGGAAAGCGGATCGACAGCATGCTGGCATCGATATCGACCTGAACTCCGCGGGCTTTGCCTTCCTTTGGCAGGAACTCGGCATAAGGAAAGGCCGACCCCACCATCAGGAGGGTGTCGCACTCATTCATCATCTTGTAACTGGGCTCGGTGCCCAACAGCCCGATCGAGCCGGTCACCCAAGGGAGATCATCGGGCAGCGCGGATTTGCCGAGCAACGCCTTGGCGCAGCCCGCCGACATCCGGTCGGCAACCGCGATCACCTCGTCGGCCGCGCCGAGGGCGCCGGCGCCGATGAGCATGGCGACCTTATTGCCGGAGTTCAGGATCTCGGCGGCTCGATCAAGCTCGGCATCGTGAGGCACGATCTTCGGCGCCGAATAGCCAACGCCGGACCGCAACGTACCGTGCGCGTGCGGCGGGTCTGCGTAGGCTTCGTCCTGCAGATCATTGGGCAGCACGATCGCCGTCACGGTTCGCCGCGACAGCGCGATCCGCGCGGCACGGTCGACAAGATGACGAACCTGCGCCGGTGACGACGCCTGCGCCACGTAGGCGCCGGCGACATCCTTGAACATCGATACCAGGTCGAGCTCCTGCTGATACTGGCCGCCCAGCGCGTTGCGTGCCTGCTGGCCAACGATCGCCAGCACCGGCTGGTGATCCATCAATGCGTCATAGAGTCCGGTGATCAGGTGCGAAGCGCCGGGGCCGGACGTCGCGATGCAGACACCGAGGCGCCCTGAGAATTTGGCATAGGCGGAGGCCATGAAGGCTGCCATCTCCTCGTGCCGCGCCTGTATGAACCCGACCTTCCCGTCGGCGCGATTGAGCGCGCCAAACACACCATTGATGCCGTCACCGGGATAACCAAAGACGTGGCGCACGCCCCATTGTTGCAGGCGCTGAACGAGGAAATCACCGACTGTCTGAGACATGGGAACTGCTCGCTATCGAGATGACACAATCCCAACAGCGGCTCGGAGCGGTCGTTCCAATGACCGGATCGGGTCAGGCAGCGCTGACCTCAGGCCTGCCGGTTCTGGCGATTCCAGTCCGTGGCAGCTCTTGTCACGCTCGTGCGACCAACAACAGGTCGAAAAGCCGCGCGTTCTGTCGGCGAGGCGTCGAGACGCGCAGACATAGGTCTTTGCATAGGAACCTTCGGTAAAGTCCAGGGTTCAGCTTCAAACCCGATGGAGACCCCAATGAAGACGACGATTTTCGCGCTCGCCCTGGCTGGCTTCCTCACGTCGACTGCATTGGCGCAGTCCGTCGGCGAGAAGACCGGCGTCAATTCTGCGCTCGGGATCACGCCCAAGACCGAGGATTTCATCAAGGAAGCGGCCACGAGCGACATGCTCGAAATCGAAGCCGCAAAGATCGCGCAGCAGAAGGGCAATCCCGACGAGAAAAAATTCGCCGAGCAAATGATCACCGACCATACCAAGACGAGCTCGGAGCTGAAGGGAATGGTGCCCGCCGAGATGACATCGGCAATTCCAACATCGTTGGACGACAGCTCGCAGAAGAAGCTCGACAAGTTGCGTAGCGCGGAGCCGAAAGACTTCGCTGGCGATTACGATCCCATGCAGGTGAGTGCGCACAAGGACGCCGTTTCACTGTTCGAGCGCTACGCCAAGGGCGGCGATAACGCCAAGCTGAAGGACTGGGCAGGCAAGACGTTGCCGGCGCTGCAGCACCATCTGCAGATGGCCGAACAGATGAACGACAACCGCAAGAAGGACTAGGCGCTCCTTGCGCCTGAGGCAGTTCTTCGCAATGGCCGTTCTCGCGCTTCTCGGCGCCACGGACCCGTTGCGTGCGGCCGTTACCCAGGGCGATCTGGGGAGCGTCGGCGTGGCGCCGCCGCCCAATGCGGCGCTGCCTCTGAACCTGCCGCTGCAGAGCGACGACGGCGGCGTGAAGCCATTGCGCTTTTGGCTGGATGGCAAACCCGCAATCTTGGTGCTGGCCGATTATACCTGCCGAACACTGTGTGGGCCGGTCATCTCGATCGTCTCCGATGCCCTCGCCCATAGTGGCTTGCGGCCAGGTACCGATTTCCATTTGATCGTCGTGGGCCTCGATCCCAAGGACACGGCCTCGGATGCAGCCCGGATGAAGCAGGCGCAGGTCGGCCTCGACGACGGCAAGAGCCCTGCCGCATCCTACTTCCTGAGAAGTGATGCAGTCGGAATCGTTGCCATGACCAAGGCATTGGGGTTCTCGTCGGTCTATGACCGCGACCATGATCAGTTTGCGCACCCGGCGGCGGCCTTCGTGATCACTCCCGATGGCCGCCTAGCGCGAACACTCCCTGGGCTTTCGATCGATCCTGTTACCGTTCGCCTTGCACTCGTCGACGCCGGCAAGGGAGCGGTCGGAACGTGGACCGATCACATTCGCCTGCTTTGCTACGGCTATGATCCGGCAAGCGGCACCTATTCAGTCGCGATCGGTCGGCTCCTGGCCCTCGCCAGCGGCGCAACCATCGCCATCCTGGCCCTCGTCATCGGGCTCATTCTGCGGCGCGAGTACCTCGCCCGGCGGGGCGGAGCAAACGCCCATCGCGCGTCAACGCGACCTCGAACGCCCACCATAGAATGGCGGCGACAAGAACCAGCGCCGCCACCAGCATGAGGCTCACAAACACGGGCGCGATATGAGGGACTGCGGGCAGGATCAGGATGCTCGCCTCCCAACATCGCATCACCAGGGTCAACCCGCAGAGCGCCAGCAACCAGCTTCGGTCGCTCCTGACCCGCGCGCTGAGCAAGGCGAAGAACGGAAACACGAACTGTCCCAGTGCGACGAAGGCCAGGACGAACTGCCAGCCATCCGATGATCGCTTCAGATACCAGACCGCCTCGTCCGGGATGTTGCCGGCCCAGATCACGATGTACTGCATGGCATGCAGATAGCCCCACAGCAGGATGGTCGAGAGAAGCAGCGCACTATAGCCCCTGGTGCCCCCAATCCAGCGTCTGGAGAACAGGCCTATTCCGATCCCGAAGGCGATGCCGTCCAGCAGGACAAAGCAGAGATAGAGCAAGCCATAGATCGAGGAGTGGAATTCCGGCTCGAGCGACTCGATCCAATCGATGCCGGCGAACGATACGAGCAACGCATAGACGATCAACCCGACGGATGCGGATCGCATCATGCGGTCGGACGCGCTCCACGTCGCGCGCTGCCACAGCGCGAGCAGCCAGAACATCACGAAATAGACGACCATACGCAGCACGAAAAACCATGGTGCGAGATAGAGAGCCTTGAAGGCGGGCAATGAATGGCCGTCCGATGCCGCTGGATAGAGTTCCTTGATGCCGATCAGGATGGGCAGCGACAATAATCCAACGACCGGGAGCACCGATGTCGCCGCCACCAGGATCGAATGTAGCCCTTCTGTCCAGGCCCGGCGCACCAGGTAGGATGTCATCAATGTGCACAGGGCTCCCAGCGGAATTGCGCCGATAGCGACCCATGCCACGAGATATGCGGCGAGGGTCGAGCGGCGATCGATTGCCAGTCCTGCGATCAAGGCTGCCGCAGCCGCCGCAATCATGATGACCTTGGCGTAGCTCCTCATGGCGTTTCCGATAGCTGCGTGCGCTGCTCCGCCGGCACGTCCTCCACGGAGGCATGCCGGCTGAGTTGAAGCGCGCGAATATAGGCGACGACAGCCCAGCGATCTCTTGGCGGAACCCGAGGGGCATAGGAGTACATCGCACCATAGCCATTGGTGATGACGTCGAAGAGATGCTGATCATCCGCCGCCCGTAGACGGTCGTCATGATAGCTGGTCGGTCGCGGCATGCCGCGCTGGACGATGATGCCGTTCCCGTCGCCACCGGCGCCGTGACAGGGCGCGCAGAAGATGGTGAACCGCTCCTGACCGCGCTCGAGGAGCTTGGCGGTCAGGGCCGGCCGGTTTGCGGCAGCCTCGTTTCGATCACCATCGTCTCTGGCAACGCTCCCCGAGGGCGGTACGCGCAAAGTGCCCGATCGAAACAGGGGCGCGCGCGAATAGCCCCGATAATACGGCTGAACATCCATGTTCTGGTCGCAGGCGGCTAGCGTGATCGCCGCCAAAAGGAGCATCGGGACCGCCAATCTCATGACGTCACGAGCTCCACGGAGGATGCGCCAGCCTCCCGGAGAAAAGCCGGCGTCCGCTCCCGGTCAAACTCGCCGTCATCGGCCTCGATACATAGGAAGAAGCGGTCCTTGCTCGCGAGACGGAAGCGCTCTGCGCCAAAGAGTGGATGGTTCAGCCGCGGCAGCCCGTTCTGCCACAACATCGCTGTTATCATCGAGAGCGCGGAAAACAGGATCGTCAGCTCGAACATCACGACGGCAAAGGCCGAGATCGCATAGAGCGGCCGGCCGCCGACATTGAGCGGAAAGTCGTAATTCACGTAGCACTGCATGAGCAACGCGAAGCCGGCGCCGGCGAACCCGCCGATCAATCCGATCCAGGAGATATTGGGTCTCGGCAGCCTCAATATTCGATCAAGTCCCTCGACCGGGAAGGGCGTAAACGCGTCGAGGCGACGGTAACCGGCGTCTCGCGCCTTCCGCGCCGCCGCAGTCAGCTTCTCGGGGCTTTCGAACTCCGCGAGCAATCCATAGGCGCGTTCAGCCACGCTTCTCCTCCTTCTCTTCGTGAAGGAGCTCCTCGGTCTCGAAGATGGAGATCAGCGGAATGATGCGGATGGCGATGAGGAACGGCACCAGGAAAAGGCCAATGGTGCCGAAATAGGTCGACCAGTCCCAGAAGGTCGGCGTGAACTGGCTCCACGACGACACCAGGAAGTCGCGGTAGAGGCTCGTGACCAGGATCATGTAACGCTCAAGCCACATGCCGATCGCGACCGAAAGCGAGATCAGCATCAGCGACCAGCCGGTCCTTCGCACGCTGCGCCGCCACAAGGCCTGCAGCGGGATGAAATTGAACACGATCGCGCCCCAATAGGTCCACGCATAGGCGCCCGTCAGCCGGTCGGACAAGGTCTGCAGCTCGTGGGCATCGCCGGAATAGAGGGCATCGAACACCTCGAAGACGTAGCCATAGGCCGTCATCAGCCCGGTCGCGAGCAGCACCATGCCGAGCAGATCGAGATGGTCATCGGTGACGAGATTGTTGAGGCCGATCCAGGACCGCAGCGAAATCGCGATGATCGAGACGACGGCGAAACCGGAGAAGGCCGCTCCCAGCACGAAATAGGGCGGGAAGATCGTCGAGTGCCAACCGGGAATTTGCCCCGCGGCAAAGAGCAGCGAGACCTCGCTGTGCACAGAGACCACCAGAGGAACGGCCAGGCCCGCCACCAGCCGATAAGCTTGCGACCAGCGCAGCCAGTGCGCAGCCGAACCTCGCCAGCCGAGCGAGGTGATGCCGAAGAAGATTTGCCAGCCGCGCTTGGTGGCACGGTCGCGCGCCGCGGCCAGATCCGGAATGAGGCCGGTGTACCAGAACGCCAGAGATACCGTGAGATAGGTCAGGACCGCCCAGATATCCCATTCCAGGGGGCTGCGGAATTGCGGCCACACATCCATGGTCGCCGGATAGGGAAACATCCAATAGAGATACCAGGGCCGGCCAAGATGCAGCACCGGATAGATGCCGGCGCATACCACCGCAAACAGCGTCATGGTTTCGGCAAACCGGTTGAGCGAGTTGCGCCATTCGCTCTGGGTCAGCAGCAACAGCGCCGATATCAGCGTGCCGGCATGTCCGATGCCGAGCCACCAGACATAGTTGTGAATGGCAAAGGCCCAGTTGACGGGGATGTTGATGCCCCAGATGCCGACGCCCCGCGTAAACAGCACGACCACCGACACCATCAGCAGCAACAGAAGCAGCGACGCGAACAGCATTGCGATCAGCCAGCGCCGCTCGACCGGAAATTGCAGGGGAATGCCGGTGAGCTGGTCGGAGATCCCGCCGATCGTTTGGCGGGTCGGCAGAATGTCAGCCGAGCGGTCTGTCATTCCTGCCCTCCACCCTCGTCCCGCCAGCGCGCGAGGTAGGTTGTACGAGGCCGGGTGCCCAGTTCTTCCAGGAGCGTGTAGTGGCGTCCGTCACGCCGCAGGCGCGAGACCTCCGAATTGGGATCGTTGATGTCGCCAAACACGATCGCCTTGGTCGGGCACGCGGCCTGACAGGCCGTTACGACCTCGCCGTCGCGGAGTGACCGGCTCTCCTTGTCGGCAGCGGCATGCGCCGCCTCGATCCGTTGCGTACAATAGGTGCATTTCTCCATCACGCCGCGGGATCGCACCGTGACATCGGGATTCTGTGCGGCGTGCTCCGGTGCCTCCGACGGTGTCCGGTAGTCGTAGAAATTGAAGCGCCGTACCTTGTAAGGGCAGAAGCTGGAGCAGGTTCGCGTTCCGATGCAGCGGTTGTAGACCATCTGGTTGACGCCTTCGGCATTGTGGGTCGTGGCGTGAACCGGACAGCCCATCTCGCAAGGCGCCTGCTCGCAATGCATGCACGGCACCGGCTGGAAGAAGCTGCGCGGATCCTCAACCCCGCCTTCGTAGTAGCGTGCAATCCGCAACCAGTGCATTTCGCGTCCAACCGTGACCTGCTCCTTGCCGACCACGGGCACATTGTTCTCGGCGGTGCAGGCCGCGACGCAGGCATTGCAGCCGATGCAGGAATCGAGATCGATCACCATGCCCCAGGCATTCTTCGATGACGGCCATGGCGGATAGAGGCTCGCTGGCACCTCCTGCTCAGGCAGGGCGGGATGCTCTGCGCTGACTTCGCGGACGAAATCAAATCCTTCCATGCGATGGTGAAGCTGAGTGACGGCCAGCGTCTCGTGCCCCCCGACCTTGCGCAAACTGCCCTTGGTGAGCCACGGCTGATCGACGGACCTTACGTCATAAGCATCGTATCCGAGGCCGTCGCCGACGCGTCCCGCGCGCGTGCGGCCGTATCCGAGGTAGAGTGCAACGGTATTCTCCGCCTGTCCCGGCATGATCCAGGCCGGCCCAACGACGTTACGATTGCCGACCATGACCTCGACGTGATCGCCGTTCGCTATCTCAAGGCGCCTGGCCAGGGATGGACCGATCGTGACGACGTTGCCCCAGGTCAGGGTCGTCAGCGGTTT
>NZ_JAFAVV010000089.1 GCF_019242285.1 Bradyrhizobium sp. | reverse complement strand
GCTGCTGCGATCCGGCACGTCGCCCATCGCCTGCTCGAAGCGGGTGCGGAGCGGCGGCAACGCCGCGAGCAGCTCGGCGCGGCGCGAGATCAGGACGGAGACCCGCTCGATGCCTTCGCGGTAGTTCGACAGCCGCTTGGCCACGCCATCGATCATCTCCTGCTGCTCGGGCGCGAGCTCGAGCCGCGTCTTCTTCAGGAGCATGCCCAGGTCGGAAACCACCGAAACCACCCGGTCCGACTGGGCCGACGGATCGGTGACGAAGTCCCGCGCCGCGAGCCTGAGCTCGTTCATGCGGTGGTCGATCTCCTCGGCGAGATCGCCGACGCCCTGCAGCCGCTGCAATTCAGCAAAGGTCGCGTCGATATGGCGGATCGCGACCACGCTGGCGATGCTGGTGGCGGTAATCACCGTGATCAGCAGCAGAAAGCTGCCAAAGGTCATCTGGCCGATCGAAGGCGAAATCGAGCGAATTCGCCCCGCAATAGCGGCAAAAACGGAAGACATGGCTGAAAACCAGCTCAAGGGCTAACGCAATATACGACGTATTCGAACGCCGGGGGAGCAGCCCCTCCCTCCGGCGGAGGCGGGCATCTTTCAGCCTGCCATGTCGAAATGGCGGATTTCCGGCGAAGGTATCCCAGGAAACAGCTCAATCCGCGGTGATATTCGCCTCCTTGACCACCTTTTCCCACAGGCCGATGTCGGCCTTGATCAGATCGCCGAGCGCGGCCGACGAAGCCCATTTGGGCTCGCAGCCGGCGGTGTCGAGCTTCTGCTGCACGTCCGCATCGGCCAGCGCCTTCTCCAGCGCCTTGCTGATGCGCTCGGCGATCGGCCGCGGCGTGGCTGCAGGCACGACAAGACCGAACCAGGGCGTTACCTTCGCCCCTGCATAGCCCTGCTCCGCCATGGTCGGAGCATCGGGGAAATATTTGGTGCGGGTGTCATTGATGGTGCCGATGACCCTGACCTTCCCGGTCTGCACCACAGATATCGCCTGGTTGACGGAGAAGAACGACGACGTGATGACGCCCGAGGCGAGATCCGGCACCATTTGCGGATAGGCGCGATAGCCGATCCCTGTCACGTCGATATCGGCAAGCCGCTTGAACAGCTCGAAGCCGAGATGCCCGGTCGACCCCTTGCCGGGATGGCCGTAGTTCAGCGCGCCCGGCTTCTCCTTGGCGAGCGCGACGAACTCCGCGACGTTCGTCGCCGGCAGACTGCTCGGCACTATGAACACGTTCGGCGCGCGGCAGATCTCGCCGACCGGCGCGAAATCGCGCAGCGGATCCCAACGCAGTTTGGCGTAGAGCGACGGACTTACGGTGAAATAGGTCGTCACCACCAGCCACGTGTAGCCGTCCGGCACCGAGCGGGCGACGTCCTCGGCCGCGATCGAGCCGTTGGCGCCGGATTTGGACTCGACCAGGATCGTCGCCCCATTCCACTGCGCGGCCATGTTCTGGACCACGATGCGCGCGAACACGTCGGCGACGCTGCCGGCCGCATAGGGATTGACGACCCGGATCGGATGATCGGGAAAGCTGTCCTGCGCGGCGGCCCCCGTCGCCGCCACGATTGCACTCAGACACACGCCAGCAACTGCACTGAATAGACGCACGATCACCCCCTTATGATACCTCTCACTCATAACCGGCATCGCGCGGAATACGCAACCAGTGACCGCCGTTCGGTCGGCTCATTGCTGGCAGGACGGTTACGATTTTCATACCGCGCGTCGCCTCGGGTGCGGCGGTCAGGAAGCTCTCGGCGCCGCCACGGCAGGGCGGGAGGGGACCGTCATCGCGGCCACGCCGAGGACGACGCACGCCAGACCGATCCAGGCGGTCGGTGGCAGCTTCTCGCCGAGAAACGCGACACTCAACGCCACCCCGATCGGGACCCGCAGATAGGCTTGCGCAGTGGTGCCGACCGAGCCCAGCGTCTGGATCAGCCGAAAGTAGACGACGAACGCCGCCGCGGTCGAAAATGCCGCCAGTGCAAGCAACGCCAGCATCGAAGCCACCGACGGCGCCAGCGTCCACGGCTGCTCGCAGGCAAGGCTTAGGGGCGTGAGGATCGCCGCACCACACAGCAGCGAGCCCGCGGCCGGCGCCATCGGGTCGAGGCCCTTGAACGAGCGGCCGAAAATCGCGGCACAGGCGTAGCAGATCGCGGCGGCAACGATGGCCAGTTCCGCCACGAGATCCCGCCCGGCCTGCGCGAAGGCATCCACGCCCACGATCAAGCAAATTCCTGCCATGCCCGCGACGACGCCAAGGAGCTTGCGCGGGCTCGCCTGCTCGTGGCGCGTGATGAGCGCAGTGAACAGGAAGGTGAAGATCGGCGCAGCCGAATTGAGGATCGTCGCAAGCCCCGCGTCCACCGAACGCTCGGCCCAGGCAATCAGCGTCCAGGGAACGACGCTGTTGAAGCAGGCCTGAAATGCGAAACGACGCCAGGTCGCCGCGTCCGTCGGCATTCGCAGGCCGCGCCAGCGCATGATCAGAAGCAGCAGCACACCGGCGATCAGCGTGCGGGCCGCGATCAGGGTGATCGGCGGGATCGTGGCGACGCCGAGCTTGATGAAGCTGTAGGAGGCGCCCCATAGCATCGCCAGCAACAGCAGGAGGACGAGCTCGCCGGCGAGGCCGGCGCGCGGCGGATGATCTTTTTCCATGTGCAGATTTCCACGGCTCGAGCGGAGTCGAGCGGAACCTAGCCCATGGGAAAGCGGTGATATTTCGATGCAAAACGAACGATGTCACCCTTCCGCGCCGAACTCGAACAGCTCGCCGTCATAGCCAGCCTCGCGCGGGATACGAAGCTGGCGGCCGCCGCCATTGAGCCTGGTCATGACAGGCATCACGGTCACGATATCCACGCCGCGCGCCTGATCGAGCGCAGCCGCTACATTTGGCTGCTTGCCGAGCCGGATCAGGTTGCGCGTGGTCGGAAACGGCAGTTTGAACCGCCCGCTCTCGCCGCCCTCGACCGCCTCGCGCGGCGAGACCCAGATCGAATCGGTGGATTCCTTGCCGTCATGGGCGCCGAGCTGGTCCGGTGGCGCAGCGGCCAGGAAGAACCAGGTGTCGAACCGCTTCGGCATGCCCTCCGGCGTGATCCAATGCGCGTAGGGCACGAGCGCGTCGAGCGCGAGCAGCATGCCGTTATCGGTGAGCACCTCGAGAAAGGTGATCCTGCCTTCGTTCAGCTCGGCGCGATGCGCGGCTTCGATCTCGCTCGCACGCTTGGCGTCGACCAGTGCGTTCGAGCCCTTTGGCCGCGCCAACAGGATGCCGCTTTCCTCGAAAGTCTCTCGGACGGCCGCGATGCGGAAGCTGAGCGCGCTCGCATCGAGCCCCTCGCCACCGGCATAAAGCGCCGGGTTCTCGGCGATCTCGCGGTCATTCGCATCGACGCTGCCGCCCGGAAACACCAGCGCGCCCGAGTTGAACTCGATCTGATGGTGACGCACCATCATGAAGACTTCGATCTCGTTGGCCCGGCTGTCGCGCAGCAGCAGCACGGTCGAGGCATCACGCGGAACGACGGCT
>NZ_JAFAVV010000640.1 GCF_019242285.1 Bradyrhizobium sp. | reverse complement strand
GAAATAGGTAAGAATGAAGCTCGTCGCGCTCAATAGATGAAGCGATTGGTTGACCACGCTATGGTGATAGTATCGGTGATCGTCCCAACGCTGAATTTTCAGCGTCTGCATAAAGACATTCATCTGCACGTCCCCCTTTTGGCGCGTATTGGCTCAGTCAGCTGCGAATCGACTGGTCTGCGGTGCTCACGCTCTTGCCCCTAGTTCGAATTTCACAAATCTGAGGAGCGAGAAATGACCGAACGGCGGCATCGGCCGGCGCTCGATCAGGCGCACATCGGTTCGCCGTTCGGTCCATAGAGCGAATCGGTCCCACGGAAACTCGGCGCGCCATCCAAGCCGGCAAACGATCGGTTGCAACAACCGTTCGACCAGATGCCGAAAACCGCGATCCGCGCCGATGCGGCTAAGAAGGATCATCTCGCCGCCCGGTCTGAGCATTCGGGCGCACTCGTCGAGCGCTGCCTCCGGGTGCGGCACGGTCGAAATTACGTGATTCGCCACGACGACGTCGAACGAAGCATCGGGGAATGACAGATGCTCCGCATCCATCACCTCCAGCTTCTCGACATTGGTCAGGGACAGGTCCGCCACCCGCCGCTGCGCTTTGCGTAGCATCGCCTCGGAGAGATCTATCCCGATTATGCGGTTCTGGGAGGAGTAGCCCGGGAGCGAGATGCCCGTGCCGACACCGACTTCGAGAATCCGGCCCCCGACCTGCTCGGCCGCGGCGATGGCCGCCTGCCGCCCACGATCGAATATGGCACCAAAGACCAGATCGTATACCGGAGCCCAACGCGCATACGCCTTTTGCAGAGCGACCCTGTCCAGTTCTGCAGGCGATTTCTTCCCAACTGCATCCGTCACCAAACCCCACCGCAGCCACGTCTCGATTTCGTCACAAAGCCTAGCCGGCTCCTGTTACAGGAACATTAAGAAACTATTGCACTTGCATGGCGGCTCTCCAGCGACCTAGCTTGTACTGTGATCGCGGAGCCGCTCTGGGCGTGGCGCGGACTCGTCAATCGGCTGCAGTACGAAGACCGGGCAACGCGGCGCCAAATCATTGAATTCTTTCACCGGCGATCCTTTCGGTACTGGGAAGAAGCGCTGCACCTCGCCTGCGAATCGGTCCAGATGGGCTTTGAGGATTGGCAACCGGATCCCGGGGGGAAGTTCGCGCACGGCATAGCGGCGGCGGCACATGGCGCGGACGAGCACGTTTTCGCCTGCAGTGCGGGCATTGCGCACCCAGTGGGAATCGCCGCGGGCGCAGACCAGATAGCGGCGCCCTTCGAACTCGATCGGGTCCACCGGCAACGTGAATCTCCTGCCGCTCTTTCGCCCGCGGACTTCGAAAACGTAAAAATGGCCGCGGATCGAGGCCGATCCAAACGGTCGCGATGGCAAAATGCTCGCAGGCCCGATATATTCAACCGCAAGAAGTCCCGAGCCGAAGGAGCATGATCATGGCGGACGGCGCCTCTTCGATCGTACCGGCCACCCCTGACGAGGCGGTCACCCCGCGCGGCATCAACCATCTCGTCATCAATGTGCGCGACATCGAGGAGTCGCACAAATTCTGGACCGAAACCCTTGGCTTTAAGCAGGTCGCCTACTCGAAGCGGCGCAACGGCAAGATGCGCTTCTACAGCGGCGACCACGATGGCCGTATGAACCACCACGACATCGCGCTGTGCGAGAACCCGAATCTCCCGAAGCCGCCGGCGGATTGGTGGATGTTCGAGCAGCCGGTCGCGATCAACCACATCGCGATCACGATGCCGAACCGCGAGGCGTGGCTGAAGCAGTTGGCCTGGCTGCGCGCGAAGGGCGTCAAGTTCGAGCGCCGCGTCAATCACGGCATGACGCACAGCCTCTATATCGTCGATCCCAACGGCTATGGCGTCGAGGTGCTCTACGAATTGCCGCGCGAAGTCTGGGGCGACAACATCCAGGGCGCGATCGACTACGCCGAGCCGGTGCCGACCGAAGGCGACGAGGCCTTTCTCGACGACACGAACTACCCGATGTTCGGCACCGGGGACAAAACTGCCGAATAGCGCCGTAAACCCCTCGCGGCAGCTGAGATGTTCGACCGGTTGGCAGGTTGGCACTAAGTCTTGATCGCGGACGGTCATTGGGCCATTTTAGACTGGTCGGAGTGAGGATGCCCA
>NZ_JAFAVV010000877.1 GCF_019242285.1 Bradyrhizobium sp. | reverse complement strand
AGGATACGATCCATCAGTCGGGCGTCGGCATAATAGCGCGCCTTCATCGCCCGGATCGGCGCAGCGCCGGCCAGCATGACGATCTCCTCGTGCGCCGGAAGCTGCATCACCTCGCCCGGGGTGAGCAAGGCCCGGGCGGTCTCCTGCCGCGAGACCATGAGGTGACCGAGCCAGGGGCTCAGCCTGTGGCCCGCATAGTTCCTCATGGCGCGCATCTCGGTCGCCGTCCCCAGCGCGTCGGACACACGCTTCGCGGTGCGTTCATCGTTGGTGGCAAAGCTGACGCGGACATGGCAATTGTCCAGGATGGAGTTATTGGCGCCATAGGCCTTCTCGATCTGATTGAGCGACTGCGCGATCAGGAAGCTCTTGATCCCATAGCCGGCCATGAAGGCGAGCGCGGACTCCAACAAGTCGAGCCGGCCGAGCGCTGGAAACTCGTCCAGCATCATCAGGAGGCGATGCCGGCCATTTCTCGCGTGCAGGTCTTCGGTTAGACGTCGGCCGATCTGGTTCAGCACCAGGCGGATCAGGGGCTTGGTGCGCGAGATGTCCGATGGCGGCACGACCAGATAGAGCGTCGACGGCTCGGAATTGCCGATCAGATCATTGATCCGCCAATGACAGCGACTGGTCACTTTGGCGACGACGGGGTCGCGGTAGAGGCCAAGGAAGGACATGGCTGTCGAGAGCACGCCGGAACGCTCATTCTCGGACTTGTTCAGGAGCTCGCGCGCGGTCGATGCGACAACGGGATGAGGACCGTTTGAGCCGAGATGCGGCGTTGTCATCATCGCGGCCAGGGTTGTCTCGATCGACCGCCCGGGATCGGACAGGAAGGCTGCGACGCCGGCGAGCGTCTTGTCGGGCTCGGCATAGAGAACGTGCAGGATGGCGCCGACCAGGAGCGAGTGGCTGGTCTTTTCCCAGTGGTTGCGCTTGTCGAGTGATCCCTCGGGGTCGACCAGGACGTCCGCGACATTCTGGACGTCACGGACCTCCCATTCGCCGCGCCGGACCTCGAGCAGCGGATTGTAGGCCGACGATTTTGGATTGGTCGGGTCAAACAGCAACACCCGCCCGTGCCGTGACCGGAAACCCGCGGTCAGCTGCCAGTTCTCGCCCTTGATGTCATGGACGATGGCCGAGCCCGGCCAGGCGAGCAGCGAGGGCACGACGAGGCCCACGCCTTTGCCGGATCGGGTTGGCGCAAAGCAAAGCACATGTTCCGGCCCGTCATGCCGGAGATAGGACTTGCGATAACGGCCGAGCACGACGCCATTGGTGCCGAGTAGCCCGGCTGCTCTTACGTCTTTCAATTCAGCCCAGCGCGCTGAGCCATAGGTTGCGACATTCCGTGCCTCCCTCGCCCGCCACACTGACATGCCGATGGCGACCCCCATCGCGAGCAGTCCGCCGAAGGCCGCAATCGCTGCCCCCTCAAGGAAGATCACCGGTGCATAGGCGTCGTAGACAAACCACCACCAGAAGAAGGCGAGTGGCTCGTAAAGAGACAGTCCTCCCAGTTCAAACCACGGCTGGCCAAGCCCAGGCTGGAACGCCAGCCGCCACGCGGTCCACTCGGTCGCTCCCCAGAGCGCTACGAGCACGATCAGACAAACCGCAACGATCTGGTCCCAGAGGATCCTGGTTGCAGACATGACTATAGACCCAGCTCTCGTTTGCGGCCGAAGCTCCATTCGATGCCGCCGCCCGCCCTGGCTAGTCCCCCCACATGCTGACCGAGCCGCTTGTCGACCTCTCGCGACCAGGGCACGAGATAGAATCCAAGGCCGTTGTCGATCATGGCGAAGCGACCTGAGGACAGCACGAGACGCTGACGATAGGTTCCTGCGACCTGAGCGCCGCTGGTAAGCTCGAGCCGCGGCAGCCCGGTGTCGGCCGCCAGACTTGCGCCAACCGTATCCAGCTCCTTTCGCCTCAAGTTGCTCAGGAGATCGCGCTGCATGACGATGCCCTGCTGCCCGCGATGGGCATGTCCCTCTGCGATAAGATGTTCAGCACGATCGCGCATGGCGTCCCTCACCTCGCGGCCGAACCCGCTCATGGCAAGCGGCATGGGATCGCGCTCCACCAGGCGGTGATCCAGCCAGGTCGCCCCTGAAGCGGTGACCTGATCTTGGAGGTCGAGATCAGAACGGGTTGCAAGGACAAGCGTTGGGCGTGGATCGTCCGGACCGCCGAAACGCCTCACCTCGACGATGCCACCGATTGGAGGTGCGTGGTCGAAGGCCTCGACACCCCGAAACCGAACATGGTGCGCCAAACCTCCCACGCCGTCGATCACGGCATAGGCCTCGCCGGTAAGCTCGTCGTAAAGGCCCTTGTCGACCAGGCGTCCGATCACCGGTGCCCTGACCCCGCCGGATTCGATTGCATAAGCGGCGACACCCCGTTCCTCCCCTCGCGCCGCGAAGGCGCGGTGCATGGTCGTGATGATGTCGCCGCGTTGGCCGAGTTCGCGGAGCTTCCGCTCGGCCCCAAGCTCGACCATCCATTCATTTGGCCCGGCACTCATGGCAAGGCCCAATCGTTCCAGATACTGGAGGCGCCCTCGCATCAATCGGCTGACATCGGCGTCCGAGATGCCGGCGACCTCGGGGCGCAGATCGACGGCCCCGACCTCGTCGGCGCAATTGCGAATTTCCCGATCGAGGCCGGTCCAGCGGTCGGCTGTGACCTCTCGTTCCAGCGCGCTTTTGATTTCGTGCTCGGGCTTTGGACCGAGCTCGATCGAAACGAGTTCCTCCGCCCGCGAACGCAAACCTCGGCTGATGTAGTCGCGTGAGATCACGAGATCCCCGCCGTCCTGATCGACGCCGCGCACCAGCACATGAATGTGGGGGTTGTCGGTGTTCCAGTGATCGACGGCGACCCAGCTCAACGGTGTGGCGAGATCGGCTTCCATCTGCCTCATCAGGTCGCGCGTGAAAGCCTTGAGATCGATCATGTCACCCGCATCCTCCGGCGAGACGATAAACCGGAAATGATGCCGGTCATCCCGCGTCAGCGCTTCGAACGCCACTTCATCGGCCCGGTCGCTGCCGGCATCGAACATGTGTGCCGGCTCTCCGCTTCGGGTGACGCCGTCACGTTTCAGGTAGGAGAGGTGCGCGGCCAGCGGCGCCGAGCGGAAGGCCCGCCCTCGGTGGCGGACGACCCGTGCCTTCACCGTCACACGCCGCGCCGGATTGAACAGGCGTTCCCGGCCAAAGCTGATCCGGCCACGCCCGAAGGTCGAATGCCTACGTCCTGCGGCGCGTCTCGCCGGAGAAACGTGACCCGCCATGTTTGCCGCGTGCAGTACACGATTGATGAAGCTCTTTGGTTTTCGCGCGCGGGTGCTTTTGATGCGGCCTGGACGGATGCGGAACTCGCGATCGCCTGCGTTCATCGCCACGGCCTTCCAGCGATGAAGCAACGCGCAGTGCCGAAGACATTCTTGAACTTGTTTGCAAAAGTCCGTTTCGCGGCACGCGCCATCACCGACCGGCACGCGTGAACCCAAGCCATCTCAATGGCTTCAGGTCCAACCAGCGAGCCCTTTTTATCTTGCCATGTCCCGTCGAAGCTTTCCGACTCTCCGTCTCTTACCGCCGAACTTGCGCCGGCATCCGACAAGGATCGATCGAGGCGCAGCCAATCCAGCCCCATGGGTTTCGCCGCCGACGACGACCTATCGACGCCGGCAAGAAAGAAAATCCGCGTAAGGCGCACAGCCGCCGTTGGACGCGCTGCCCAGCGGAAAGC
>NZ_JAFAVV010000862.1 GCF_019242285.1 Bradyrhizobium sp. | reverse complement strand
GGGTCGGTCGGAATTAGCACCATCGGGCCGAACCAATTCTCCGGCTCGCGCGTTCGAAGCGACCGGAGCGTAGCGATGACGAGGAGAGTTAGATGAGGAAGTTTCTTTTGGCCACGACGGCTTTGGCCATATCCGGGATCGCTGCTTCGGCGGCGGATTTGCCGACGCGCAAGGGCGTGCCCATCGCTCCGGCCTATATTCCCGCCTTCACTTGGACCGGCTTCTACGTCGGCTTGAATGCCGGGGTGGGTTGGGCAAACAACAACAGCAATTTGCCTGCTGGCGCCATTCCCATCTCCGGCTTTGCCAGGTCGAACAGCAACCAGGCTGGTTTCGTCGGCGGTGGCCAGGCGGGTTACAATTATCAGTTCGGCGCGGGACAGGGTGTGGTGGTCGGCGCGGAAACCGACATCCAATTCGCTGATCTGCGGACTCGGAACAATCAGCCGTTCACCTTTGCGACGACGCCCGGCACGACGTTCTTCCAGGGCTCGAGCAGCGGCAACTATCTCGGCACGGTGCGCGCGCGCCTCGGCTACGGCTTCGACCGTGTCCTCTTCTACGGCACGGGCGGTCTCGCCTATGGCGACATCGGCGGCAATCGCAACAGCGCCGCCTTCGCCGTCACCAACGCCGGCGCGGTGAACCCGTTCACGAACACGATCGCGGCAACCACCACGACGACGCAGCTCGCCAGCACCGGCTCGCGCACGCGCGCGGGATGGACTCTGGGTGGCGGTATCGAATACGCGGTGTGGCAGAACTGGACCGTGAAGGCCGAGTATCTTTACTACAATCTCGGCCACAACAACGTGACGACCCTTACGCCGTTTAGCATTGCCAGCAGCAACAAGGACAATACCGGCAACATCGTTCGCGCCGGCGTGAACTACAAGTTCTGGTAAGCTATGCACCAACGAGACTGAGTGACCGGCGGGCCAAAAGCCCGCCGGTCTTTCTTTTAGGAAGAGTTGGCAAGCTCGACTCTATTAGCGCGAGCGCTCTGCTTAGACCTGCCGCGCCGCTGACAACCCGCGGTCACTGTGGCGGCGTGCCATTCGCCGCCAGGACCTCGCCCGAAAAATATAGCGAGCCTGCGAGCAGGATGCGGGGTGGAACGTCCCAAACGCGTGCGGCGATGCGTTCGAGCGCGGTCTCGATGCTCGCCGCTTCATCGGCCTTCAACCCCGCCTCGCGCGCGAACTCGACGACTTCGAGCGGTGGACGGCCGGCCGCGCTCCCGGCCATTGGCACGGCGAGGAGCTCTGATACGAGTCCCTGAAACGGTCGCAGGAAGCCCGCGGTGTCCTTGGTCGACAGCATCGCGGCGACCATCACCAAAGGTCGCGGGGAATGTTGCTCGAGGTCTCCCATGGCGGCGGCGAGCACGCGGCCGCCATCGGGGTTGTGACCGCCATCAAGCCAGAGCTCCGCGCCTTGAGGAATGAGCGTCAGAAGCTTGCCGCGCGTCAGGCGCTGAAGCCTTGCCGGCCACTCCGCCGAGAGGAGGCCGCGCTCGAAATTTGCGGCAGTGAGCGGCGCGAGGTTCGCGGTGCGCAAGGTCGCTATCGCAGTCGCCGCGTTGACGTGCTGATGGCGGCCTGGCAGGCGTGGAAGAGGCAGATCGAGTAGACCCGCTTCATCCTCGAACACGAGCCGGCCGTTCTCCTCGCGGATGTGGAAGTCCTCGCGGCCGAGTACCAGCTTCGAGGCGCTCCTCGCCGCCTCGCGCCTCAGCACCATCTCGGCTTCCGGATAATCCTGCGGCGCCACGATTGCGGGCGCGCCGCGCTTGAAGATGCCCGCTTTTTCGCGAGCGATCTCCTCGAGTGTCGAACCCAACCATTCCTGATGATCGAGGCCGATGGAGGTAATCACCGTTGCGATCGGCGAGCGTACGACATTGGTGGCGTCGCCGCGTCCGCCGACGCCAACCTCGAGCAAGGTGGCGTCGGCCGGATGGCGCGCGAAGAGCAGAAAGGTCGCGGCCATCGTGATCTCGAAAAAGCTGATCTCGCCGCCCGCGTTGACGCGCTCGCAGCGCTCGAGCGCCTCGACCAGCTCTTCCTCGCTCACCAGCTCACCGGGTATGCCCTTGCGGCCGAGCCTTATCCGTTCGTTAAAGCGCACGAGGTGTGGCG
>NZ_JAFAVV010000369.1 GCF_019242285.1 Bradyrhizobium sp. | reverse complement strand
CGGCGCGCCGGCTCGCGACGCAACTCGACACGGTGGCAGGGAACGTGCAACTGCACCCTGCCAACGGCAACTATCGCGATCCGACGGTCGTCTATTTCAATCCGGCCGACCGGGACGCGGCGCAATCGGTCGCTCACGCTCTGGCCGGCGACGGCGAAACCTGGACGGTCCGGTCCGGTTCCAACCGCGCAAAGGCGGGTTCGATCGAAGTCTGGCTGCCGTAGACCGAAGCCGGCCTGACTCCAGCCCGGCCGACCGATCAGCAAGTCTGTTCCTGCAGAACAGGCTTGTCCGCCGGGCCGTGGCGGGCAATCATCCGGCATGCGCGCGATCCTCCCCGTTCTTCTCATCCCCGTTCTTGCCGTCCTGGCCAGCTGCAACTCGACTGGCCAGATCACGACCGCCAACGGCCGCTCCGCCTACGAGACGACGTGCGGCGGCCTGTTCGGCAGCCAGATCGATTGCAACCTGAAGGCGAGCCAGTTGTGCCCGTCCGGCTTCGACCCGATCGAGTCGAGCCCGGGCCGGCTGGTCTTCACCTGTTCGCGGCGCCCGGTTCCGCCGACCGCGCCGATCTAGGCGCAGGTTCGATCATGTCTCCGATCGAGGCGATCCGCCGCGACCACGCGGCGTTGGCCGCGATCCGCCGCGACCTCCACGCGCACCCGGAACTCGGTCTCGAGGAGCATCGGACTGCGGACCTGGTCGCGCGGACGCTGGAGCAATGGGGTATCGAGGTCCATCGCGGGATCGGCCGCACCGGCGTTGTCGGCGTGCTCCGGTCAGGCAATGGAAATCGTGCGCTCGGGCTGCGGGCGGACATGGATGCCTTGCCCATGGAGGAGATGACGGACCTGCCGTTCCGCTCCACCGTGCCCGGCGTGATGCATGCCTGCGGCCATGACGGCCACACCACGATGCTGCTGGGCGCGGCCAAATACCTGGCCGAGACGCGGCGGTTCAGCGGCACCGTCCACTTCATCTTCCAGCCCGGCGAGGAAGGCTGCGGCGGCGCGCTGGCGATGCTGGAAGACGGCCTGTTCGAGCGCTTCCCCTGTGACGTGATCTACGGATTGCACAATCGGACGGGAATGGAGATCGGCACCGTCGCCGTCCGCGACGGGGTGGCGATGGCCGGCGGCGCCTTCTTCGACATTGCCGTCACCGGCAAGGGCTCGCACGGCGCTCGGCCGGAGATGAGCATCGACCCAGTGCTGACGGCGTGCCATCTCGCCACTGCGCTGCAATCCATCGTCTCGCGCAACGTCAATCCGCGCGACCCGGCGGTGGTTAGCGTGACCAAGGTGGCGGGCGGGGACGCATACAATGTGATCCCGCACAGCGCGACGATTTCCGGCACGGCGCGGTTCTTTGCGCGCGAAGTGGCCGAGCAGATCGAGGTCGCGATGCGGCGCCTGGCCGAGGGCGTGGCCGCCGGGTTCGGTGCGACGGCGGAGCTCGATTGGCGGCTGATCTTCGCGCCCACGGTGAACGCGAAGGAGCCGGCCGAGGCGGTCCGCAAGGCGGCCGTGTCGCTGGTCGGCGCCGACCGGTTCGCGTCGGACAAGCCGCCGGTGATGGGCTCGGAGGATTTCGCCTTCATGCTCGAGAAGGTGCCGGGCGCCTACTTCAACGTCGGCAACGGCCCCGGCTTCGCGCCGCACCATCCTGGCTATATGTTCAACGACGACGCGATCCCGTATGGCGCGGGCATGTTCGCCCAAATCGTGGAACAGGAACTGGCGTAATGGGCCGCTTCGGCGGCGTCTATCCGGTTCTGTACGCCTTCTTCGACCGGCAGGGACGGATCGACCCCGGCGCGATGCGAGCGCAGATCGAGCATTGCATCGACGCCGGGGCGCACGGGATTACGGTGCTCGGCTTGGTCACGGAGGTGAAGAAGCTCGCCACGGCGGAGCGGCAGGACGTGGTCGAACTAGTCGGGCGGGCGATCGGCGGCCGGGTCCGCTACGCCGTGACCGTGGCCGAGCAGGACGAGCAGGGGCAGATCGAGTTCGCCCGCATGGCTGCCGCGAACGGCGCCGATTGGGTCATCCTGCAGCCGCCGCCGGGCCGGGACCATGGCGATGCGAGTCTCGCGCGGCATTTCGGCGCCATCGCCGATGCCGCCGAGCTGCCGGTCGCAATCCAGAACAATCCCGTAAACCTCGAGAGCGCGCTGAGCCCGGGCGGGCTCGTGGCGCTCGTGCGGGCCCATCCCAACATCCGGCTACTCAAGGCAGAAGGCCACTCGCTCGACATCGCCGCCGTGCTGGACGCGCTCGGCGGTGCGGTGGACGCGTTCGGCGGCCATGGCGGGCTCGAATTCCTGGCCTTGATGCGCAGCGGCGGCGCCGGGCTGATCCCGGCCCCGGACTGCGTCGCCATTCAAGTCGCGATGTACGAGGCCCTGACCGGCCGCGACCCGGCCGCCATCGCCCACGCCGAGCGCCTGCACAAGGAAATCCTCCCCCTGATCGTGTTCATGACCCAGGGCATCCCGGTGATGTGGTGCTACGGCAAGCGGCTGATGGCGCGGCGGCTCGGGATGGG
>NZ_JAFAVV010000281.1 GCF_019242285.1 Bradyrhizobium sp. | reverse complement strand
CTCGCGTCGCTGCACGAGAGCAACAGGTGCAACCCCATCTGTGATCCTTCCGTCACAGTTATCACTAATCGGGTCGAGATATAGTATTACTAATTGCGGTATCTCAGCGCTTGCTGGATTATTGTCCAACCTCAAGTTGACATATGGCCGCAGGGGATGGGCGGCGAAATCGAGGTGACGGGGAAGAAGCGCGTGCCGGGCTCGAGGGCTTTGGCCGGCACGTGACGCAAGAATAGACAAAGCCTGGGACGCCGGAAGGACCAATCAAAGTGTTGTACAAGTCTGTAGCGACCGCACGTATGTGCGGCGTAGGGGTTGTTTTGTCTGCTCTGTTGAGCGGTGGTGCGCATGCGGCCGATCTCCTGACGAAGGCGCCGCCGCTTCCCTATGTCGATGACAATTTCTGGACGAGGCCATATTTGTTCGGCGATCTCGGCCGAACCAAGCTGAAGGAGCAGGGCATCTCCCTGGCCCTGACGCTGGGTGACGAAGCCGTCACCAACCTGTCGGGCGGCAACAAGAACACCGGGGCCAATGCCGGACAACTCTGGTTTCAGGCCAAGGCCGATATGGGAAAGCTCTTCGGCATCCAGGGCGGCACCGTCGGCCTCACGCTGGTCGACCGCTTCGGCGACAATCTGAATACCGAGGCCGGCATTCCCGCCTTGCAGCTCACCAACGAAGTGTTCGGCCGCGGCAACATTCTGCGCCTGACCGAGCTCTACTACTCGCAGAAGCTGTTCGACGATCGCCTCGAACTGAAGGGCGGCCGTCTTCCCGTCGGCTCCGACTTCTTCTTCGGTGAGTGCGAATTCATCAACCTGACCTTCTGCGGCGGCCAGCCCGGCAACATCCAGGGTGGCTACATCTTCAACTGGCCGGTGAGCCAATGGGCCGGTGTCGCCCACTTCAACCTGACCAAGGAATTGAAGATTTCGGCCGGCGTCTATGACGCCAATCCGAACTATCTGACGACGTCGGATCCGACCGTCTACTTCCTGCCCGGCGTCCCTAACTCGAGCGCTGCGTCGGGCGTGCTGGTGCCGGTGGAATTGACCTGGTCGCCGAGCGGCCCCCTGTACGGGACCTGGAGATTCGGTGGCTGGTATGACAGTGCATCGACGATCGATGGCGGTCTGCCGGGGATCATCCAGACCATCCCGGGCGTCGGCGGCGTGCCGGACCAGAACCTGGGCGATCAAAGAGGCCGCTACGGCATCTATGAGTCGATCCTGCAACGGGTGACCGTCGACGGTCCCAAGGCGCAGGGTTGGTATGTCTTCCTCAATACGACCGTTGCCGATCACCGGACGTCGTTCCAGGACTACCAGACCGCCTTCGGCGTCAAGCACACCGGAACATTCACCTGGCGACCCGATGACGAGGTCGGCTTCGCGGTGGGCACGACCCACGTCAATTCGGCCGCGTTCGGCCCGAATGCAGGCGGCAACGAAGTTCCGCTCGAAGCCTGGTACGGCTGGCAGGCAACGGGCTGGATGAACCTCAAGTTCGACGCCCAGTACGTGATCAATCCCGGTGGGCGCGGGTTCAACGGCGCCGGCATCAAGACCGACAACGCCTGGGTTCTCGGCGCGCGCACCGTGGTCCACTTCTGATGCGGCGGTTCGCCTCTCCCCCAGCGGGGGAGAGGTGGGCACCGCCGATGCCGCAGTTGTGGTTTGATCCCACCAAGAAAGTTAATCGGCGAATCGCCGAAGCGTCCTGCGGAGGCTACGTCGTGTGAGATCCGCCTTCCTCACATCACCGACATGTCGAGCGGCGGGGCGACGCCTTCCGGCAACGGGCTGACATAGGGCGTGCGCGCGGTGCGCCTTGCGAGGTCGGCCTTGGCGGCTTCGATCAATTCCGGCTCGCTCAGCGCCTTGACGCCGAGACCGGCCATTGCCTTCGCAGCCTGCACCATGGCCTTGTGCGCGGCCGGCGTCTTGCCCTGCGCGACCACTTGCCAGGTGTGGAACGGCGTGCCGATCGCGACCGTCGGCGCGTGGACCTGCGCGGTCGGCACCACCCAGCTCACGTCGCCGACATCGGTCGAGCCGATCTGCGGGTTGCGCCTGGCATCGAGCGGCACGATGAAATCGGCGAGCGGCCGGTCGGTCGGGTCCATGCCGATGGTGTAGTACACCGAGGCGATGTCCTTCTCGGTCAGCGTGGCGCGAATCTTCGCCGCGAAATCCTCGTCGGCCGCGTCGAAATGCGGCGGGCCGAGCTCCTCCATGATCCGGTGCAGCGCCTGATCCAGCGGAGCGTTGGGCAGGAGATTGGAGACGGCGGAGACGATCCGCATCTCGACCTTCGTCTCGGTCATCAGCGCCGCGCCTCGCGCGATCTTGTGCACGCGCGCGACCAACTCGTTCATGCCGGGCAGGTCGCGGGCGCGGATCGAGTAGCGGACGCGGGCGTGGGCCTGCACAACGTTGGGCGCAATGCCCCCGGTGTCGAGCAGCGCGTAGTGGACCCGGGCGTCGCTCGGCATGTGCTCGCGCATGTAGTTGACGCCGACATTCATCAGCTCCACCGCGTCGAGCGCGCTGCGGCCGAGATGCGGGGATGCGGCAGCGTGCGAGGTGCGGCCGGTGAAGCTGAAATCGGCGCGGGTGTTGGCGAGCGACGGCGTCACCACCACCTCCCAGAAGCTCGACGGATGCCAGGTGATGGCGATGTCGGCGTCGGCGAACGCGCCCGAGCGCACCATGAAGGCTTTCGCAGCGCCGCCTTCCTCGGCAGGGCAGCCATAGTAGCGCACGCGTCCGGGCGTCTTCGTCGCGGCGAGCCAGTCCTTCACCGCGGTCGCGGCGAGCAGCGCCGCCGAGCCGAGCAGATTGTGGCCGCAGCCATGGCCGTGGCCGCCGGTCTCGATCGGACGATGCTCGGCGACACCGGCCTCCTGCGACAGGCCGGGCAGGGCATCGTATTCGCCGAGGAAGGCGATCACCGGGCCGGCTTCGCCCCATTCGCCCATCAGCGCGGTGGGGATATCAGCGACATTCTCGGTGATGCGGAAACCCTGGTGGCGCAATTCGGCGAGATGTTCCGCCGAGGAGCGAGCCTCGGTGTAGCACACCTCGGGCATGCCCCAGACCGTGTCGCTCAAGGCGACGAAGCGCGGCTTGATCTCATCCACCCCGCGCCAAATCTCACTGCGGTTGTCCATCTCGAAGTCCTGATCCTCAATGGCTGACACCTGAAATCGATACCAGCTTCGAGGAGACGAGCCTAGCTGATGCCAGCGATTCCAAGTTGCAGTATTGCAGCCCATCCCTGCATGATCGGGACAACAGGACAGTCGGCGGGGAGATGCACCATGAAGATCATCGACGCTCAGGCGCATATCTGGTCGCAGACGGTGACGCCGCCGACCGGACTGCACCGCAAGGTCGAAAAGTTCACCGCCGAGGAGCTGCTGGCCGAAATGGACGCGGCCGGCGTTGCCGCCGCGCTGATCCATCCGCCATCCGGATGGGATCCCGGTGCCAACGCGGTCGCGGTCGCGGCGGCGCGGAAATACCCGGACCGGTTCGCCGTGATGGGCCAGTTTCCGCTCGACCGGCCGGAGAACCGCGCGCTGATCCCCACCTGGCGCGACCAGCCCGGCATGGTGGGCCTGCGCTGGTCGTTCCTGTCGGACGCACAGCAGAAGTGGCTCGATGACGGCTCGCTGGACTGGCTGTGGCCGGCAGCCGAGCGCGAACGGCTGCCGATCGCGATGATGGGCGGGCTGTTCCTGCCGAAATTCCGCGAGATCGCCGAGCGCCACCCGGGCCTGAAGCTGATCCTCGACCATTGCGGGCTGAATCGCCATGGACAGGATGCCGAGGCGTTCATTCATCTGGACGAACTGGTCGCGCTCGCCAAGCTGCCGAATGTCGCGGTGAAGGCGACCGGCGCGCCGCATTATTCGACTCAGGGATATCCCTTCGCGAACATCCAGGACGGGCTGCACCGCATCTTCGACGCGTTCGGGCCGAAACGGTTCTTCTGGGGTACCGACATCACGCGAATGACGTGCAGCTACCGCCAATGCGTGACATTCTTCACCGAGGAATTGCCGTGGCTCAGGGGTGACGATCTCACGGACGTGATGGGCCGCGGCCTTTGCGAATGGATCGGGTGGAACTTCGCGTTCTGAAGCGCATCATCAAAAAGATCGTCGATCCGCTTCCTGATGTTGGAACGAATGCCGCAATGCGGCGTTGGCCGCCCGATGTGTGCGAGGGGGCCACGTCGGGGGTTTGGTCGCGGGATGAACATTCTCGATCCGCAGGGGCCGATCGCGGCCGCGGAGCGGACTATCCTGATCGATTCGATCGGTATCATGCTGGCGATCGTGCTGCCCACGATCGCGGCCATTCTCGCATTCGCCTTCTGGTTTCGGCACTCCAACAGCCGCGCGCGATATCTGCCCGACTGGGCCTATTCCGGCCGCCTCGAGCTCGTGGTGTGGTCGATCCCGGCGCTGACCGTGATCCTCCTGGGCGGAGTGGCCTGGATCGGCTCGCATCAGCTCGATCCGGCGCAGCCGGTCCAGGGCACCGGGCCCGGGATCACGGTCCAGGTGGTCTCGCTCGACTGGAAGTGGCTGTTCATCTATCCGGATCAGCGCGTCGCCGGCGTCAACACGCTGACGGTGCCGGTCGGCGCGCCGCTGCATCTGCAGTTGACATCGGCCAGCGTGATGAACGCGTTCTTCATCCCGCAGCTCGGCAGCATGATCTACACCATGAACGGCATGGTCACACGGCTCGAGCTCCGCGCCGACGAGGTCGGCGACTATCAGGGCCTGTCATCGCATTTCAGCGGCGACGGCTTTCCCGACATGCTGTTCGACGTCCATGTCGTGCCGCAGCTTCAGTTCGACGACTGGGCGAGCAGGACGGTCCGCAGCGACCAGGCCTTGAACCAGGAAAGCTACACCAGGCTCCTCAAGCAATCGGTGCCGAAGGACAAGCCGGTCTACCGCCTCGACGATCCCGAGCTGTTCCAGGCCATTTCGACCCAGAAGATCGCGCCGGGCCCGGGCCCGGAGCAGGAGCCCAGCCCTCTATCGCGGTTGAGCGCGAACCTGCCTGAGCCGATCTGCGAGGGGACGCATGTTCGGTAGGCTCACCTGGTCTGCGATCCCGATCGATCAGCCGATTCCCCTGGTCGCCGGCGCAGTGGTGCTGGTGGCGATCCTGGCGGTGCTGGCCTGGGTCGTGCTGGCCGGCCATCTGCCTTATCTGTGGCGGGAATGGATCACCAGCGTCGACCACAAGCGCATCGGCGTGATGTACACGCTGCTCGCGATGGTGATGCTGCTGCGCGGATTCTCCGACGCCATCATGATGCGGGCGCAACAGACCATGGCGTTTCAGTCGCAAGGCTACCTTCCGCCGGAGCACTACAACCAGATCTTCTCCGCTCACGGCACCATCATGATCTTCTTCGTGGCGATGCCGTTCGTGATCGGATTGATGAACCTCGTGGTGCCGCTGCAGCTCGGGGTGCGCGACGTCGCGTTCCCGACGCTCAATTCGGTCGGCTTCTGGCTGACCGCGACCGGCGCGCTGCTCGTCAACATGTCGCTCGTGATCGGCGAGTTCGCGCGCACCGGCTGGCTGCCCTATCCGCCGCTGTCGGAACTGACCTATTCGCCCGGCGTAGGGGTCGACTACTACACCTGGTCGCTCGAGATTTCCGGCGTCGGCACGCTGGTCGCCGGCATCAATCTGGTGACGACCGTTCTCAAGCTGCGCACCAGGGGCATGACCTATCTGCGCATGCCGATGTTCTGCTGGACGACGCTGGCGTCGAATCTCCTGATCGTCGCCGCGTTCCCGATCCTGACCGCGACGCTCGCGATGCTGATCCTCGACCGCTATTTCGGCTTCCACTTCTTCACCAACGAGGCCGGCGGCAACGTGATGATGTTCATGAACCTGATCTGGGCATGGGGTCATCCTGAGGTCTACATCCTCGTCCTGCCCGCGTTCGGCATCTTCTCCGAGGTGGTATCGACGTTCTCGGGCAAGCCCTTGTTCGGCTACCGCTCGATGGTGCTCGCCACCATGGCGATCTGCATCATCTCCTTCATGGTGTGGCTGCACCATTTCTTCACGATGGGCGCAGGGCCCGACGTCAACGCGATCTTCGGCATCGCCAGCATGATCATCGCGGTGCCGACCGGGGTGAAGATCTACAACTGGCTGTTCACGATGTATGGCGGCCGCGTCCGCTTCGCGACGCCGATGCTGTGGGCGATCGGCTTCATGGTCACCTTCATCATCGGCGGGCTGACCGGCGTCCTGGTCGCGGTGCCGCCTGCGGACTTCCTCTTGCACAACAGCCTGTTCCTGGTCGCGCATTTCCACAACGTGATCATCGGCGGCGTGCTGTTCGGCGCGTTCGCCGGCTACACCTACTGGTTTCCCAAGGCATTCGGCTTTCGTCTGCACGAGGGCTGGGGCAAGGCCGCGTTCTGGTTCTGGCTGATCGGCTTCTACGTCGCCTTCATGCCGCTCTATGCCGCGGGCCTGCTCGGCATGACCCGGCGGATGCAGCATTACGACGTCGCGGCGTGGCGGCCGTGGATGATGGTCGCGGGCGTCGGCGCCGTGCTGATCCTGATCGGCATCCTCTGCCAGATCATGCAGCTCGTCGTCAGCATCCGCCACCGCGCCGAATTGCGCGACCGCACCGGCGATCCCTGGGACGGCCGTTCGCTGGAATGGGCCACCGCCTCGCCGCCGCCGGTGTTCAATTTTGCAGTCATGCCCGATGTCGCGGGCGAGGACGCCTATTGGCGGATCAAGGCGCACGCCAGGGCGCAGGATCTACAGAAGAGCGGGCCGGATTACAGGGACATCGAGATGCCGCGCAACTCGCCGACCGGCTTCGTCTGCGCCTTCTTCGCCACCATCATGGGTTTTGCGCTGATCTGGCACATCTGGTGGATGGTCGCGCTCGGCGGCATCGGCGCGTTCGCGACCTTCGTGGTGTTCGCCTGGCGCGACCATGACGAGTATGTCATCCCGGCCGACGACGTCGCGCGCATCGACCGGGCCAATCTCGCCGAGCGGCGTGCCGGGATGCAGCTCGAGGCGGCCGCGCCATGACCGAGACCACGTTCGATCACGCACATGGCGATCCGAACCGCCTGCGTGGCATGCAGGACGTCGTCGCCGCGCATGAAGGTCCGGCGCCGAAGCGGATCGTGACCGGCTACGGTTTCTGGATCTTCCTGCTCTCCGACATCGTGATGTTCTCCTGCTTCTTCGCGGCCTATGCGGTGCTGTTGGGCAATACCGCCGGCGGGCCGAAGGGCTCGGAGCTGTTCGATCTCAGGAACGTCGCGGTGGAGACCGGCTGCCTCTTGCTGTCGAGCTTCACCTGCGGCATGGCGAGCATCGCCGCCAAAGCGCGCAACCGGCTCTATTTTCAGCTTGCGATGGCGGTGACCTGCGTGCTCGGGCTCGCCTTTCTCGCGATCGAGGGCCGTGAATTCGCCGCTCTCGTCATGCGCGGCGATGGTCCCTCGCGCAGCGCGTTTCTGTCCGCGTTCTTCACATTGGTCGGATGTCACGGCCTGCACGTTTCTGCCGGAATCCTCTGGCTACTCACCATGATGGCCCAGGTGTTCGCGAAGGGATTTCGCGCGGACATCGAGCGTCGCTTTCTCTGTTTTGCGCTGTTCTGGCACGCGCTCGACATCATCTGGGTTGCGGTTTTTTCAGTTGTGTATCTGCTCGGGAGTGCGTCATGAGTGATCAGGGTTTCGAATGGCACCGCCGGAGCGATCTCGCGCCGGGCGACCAAGAGCAGAGGGGCGTCGGCCTCAAGCTGATCGGCTATCTCACGGGGCTCGGTCTCGCCGTGATCCTGACCGCGACCTCGTTCTTCGTCGCCTCCACCGATCTGGTCTGGGAGCCTTCCATTCCCGTCGCCATCATCGTGCTCGCCATCGCCCAGATGGGCGTGCACCTGGTGTTCTTCCTGCACATCACCACGGGACCCGACAACACCAACAACGTGCTGGCGCTCGCCTTCGGCTTGCTGATCGTGTTCCTGGTGATCGCGGGCTCGCTCTGGATCATGGCGAATCTCAATCACAACATGCTGCCGATGGATCAGATCATGCGGATGCAGCGCTGAGCGCTCATCACGGCCTCGGCTTGCAGGCGTAGGGTGGGCTAAGGCGCGCAAGCGCCGTGCCCACCATTCTCTCGACAGCGTCGCTCCGGGTGGTGGGCACGCTTCTACCTTTGCGTGGCAGATTCCTGTGCACGCGGCCGCTTAGCCTACCCTACTGCATCATCGATCAATCACTTCGACGGCTTGGGCTTGCAATTGTAGGCGCGGCGGAAGTCGGCGGCCTGGGCGTCCTCCTCGGAGCAGAACCAGCGGTCCGGCCGCGTCACGCCGGCGTAGCTCGGGCAGCCCTGGATGTGGTAGACGCCGACATTGCCGGTGATGTGCGCGCGGACGGCAAACAGGCCCTTGATCGCGCAATTGGGCGGCGCCTGAAGGTTGTCGGGAAACAGCGCCGCGCGAATCTCCTTGTCGCGGTCGGAGCGGCAGGCGGCGCCGGACAGCTCGCCGTCCTTCTTGCCGCTGCGGAAATCCTGCGGCGCCGCGAAGCAGCCCCGCCAGAAGCCGCGGGTCGCGGCCTTGGCGGCGTCGGCGTCGGCCTTGAAGTGGACCTTGATG
Source organism: Bradyrhizobium sp. (assembly GCF_019242285.1). GTDB lineage: Bacteria > Pseudomonadota > Alphaproteobacteria > Rhizobiales > Xanthobacteraceae > Bradyrhizobium. The sequence continues at coordinate 8,029 of NZ_JAFAVV010000281.1, read as the reverse complement.
GCAGGCTCGGCGCTCAGCGCGAGACCCTGCCGCACCATCACCTGGTTCAGGCTCGACATCTCGCCCTCGACGGTGCACACCCCGACATGCCGCCGCTTGGAGATCTTGTCAGGTCCGAGATCCTCGCAGCGGACAGGCCGTCCGCCGATCAATCGGGTGAGGCTGTCGCGCGCCTCGATCCCGCAGGCCCACGGCTCGGCCTGATCGTCGATGCAGGTCTGGTCGAACTCCGGCGCGTCGATGCCGTCGAGTCGGTAGATCGCCTCGCCGAGCCGGATCACGTTGCCGTCCTTGACGGTTGTCGTCTCCGCCCGACCGGGGCCGGTGCAGAGCAGAACGCCGACGATCAGGGAAAGGGGAAATCTAGGGGAAGGCATGCGATTTTCGGGGGGGCGGGCAGGTCGACTTGGCCGGCGGCATCCTACCACGACCTGCCGTCCGCGAGTCCACCGCTTTGGTGGATCAACCGAGGCGCAATTCGTCGTACCCTCGGGCTGCAACCTCGTCGCAACGGGCGCGGTAGGCCGGTGCGCTGCCACTGTAGCGTGCGACGATGCGGGTCTGCTTGCCCTCGACATTGGAGTTGATCCCGGTCATCCAGGAATCGACCTCGTTGGAGAGGAGGCCGACCCCCAGCGCCTTGACGTGGTCGGTCCAGGATTCGACGCCGGCCTCGGTCGCCTCCAGCCGCGTCAGGCCGCGGTCGCGGGCGAAACGGAGCAGGCCGGTCACCCAGTCGACGCTGTATTCGATCGAACGCGGGATGTTGCCGAGCGCGGTGTGCGGCCCCATCAGCATCATCATGTTGGGGAACTGGTGGATCATCAGGCCGAGATAGGTCTCAGGTCCCGCCTTCCATTTGTCTTTCAGCCGGACGCCGTCGGCGCCGCGGAAGTCGATCTTGTCGAACGAGCCGGTGATGGCGTCGAAGCCGGTGGCGTAGATGATGATGTCGAATTCGTATTCCTTCTCGGTGGTCCTGATGCCCTTCGGCGTGATGCGCTCGATCGGCGTCGCCTTGATGTCGACCAGCTCGACATTGTCGCGGTTGTAGACCTCGTAATAGAACGTCTCCAGCGGCAGCCGGCGGGTGCCGAAACCGTGGTTCTTCGGGATCAGCTTGTCCGCGACCTTCTGGTCCTTGACACGCTGGCGAATCTTTCGCGCGACGAAGTCGCTGATGGTGGCGTTCGCCGCGCGATCGATCAGCACGTCGCGGAAATTGCCCTGCCAGATGCCGAAGCCGCGCTCGCCATAGAGCTTCTCGTAGAACGCCTCGCGCTCCCCGTCCGTCACCTCGAACGCGCCGCGCGGATCGGGCGTGTGCAGGAAACAGGAGAACGTCTCCTGGCATCGCTTGAACATCTCGGGATAACCGGCCTTGATCTTCGCCTGCGTCTCGGCGTCGATCTTGCCGTTGTGCAGCGGCGCGGCCCAGTTGGCGGTGCGCTGGAACACCGTGAGGTGGCCGACCTGGCTCGCAATGGTCTGGATGGTCTGGATGCCGGTGGCGCCGGTGCCGATCACCGCGACGCGCCTGCCGGCGAAATCGACCGGCTCCTTCGGCCAGCGTGCGGTGTGGAAGGACTGTCCGGCAAAACTGTCGATCCCCTCGACGCGCGGCCATGTCGGGGTCGACAACGGCCCGATCGCGGTGACGAGGAAGCGTGCGGTGAAACGGCCATCGTCCGCCAGCGCGACGGTCCAGCTCGACGTCGCCTCGTCATAGACCGCGGCGCTGACGCGGCTGTTGAACTGGATGTCGCGGCGCAGGTCGAACCTGTCGGCGACGTAGTTGAGATAACGCAGCGTTTCCGGCTGGCCGGCGAAATGCTCGGACCAGTCCCATTCCTCCAGCAATTCCTTGGAGAAGGAGAAGCCGTAGGAATAGCTCTCGGAATCGAAGCGGGCGCCGGGATAGCGATTCCAGTACCAGGTGCCGCCGACATTGGTGCCGGCCTCGAACACGCGGGCGCGCAGGCCGAGCTCCCGTAGCCGGTAGAGCTGGTACATGCCGGACATGCCGGCGCCGATGACGATGACGTCGAAATCGAGTGCGGGTGCCGGGTCGGACGAGTCTGGTTGTTTTTCTGCTGACGCGGACACGTTGGCGCTGCTCCGAGGCTCATATTTGCGCCAAACTACCGACTCTCTCGCGCGCGAACAAACGCTCAATCCATGCGGGCGGGAAGGGCAGGGTTGCGCCGCAACGTCGCAGCCTTTGACGGATGGCTGGTTCTGCCCCTATCGTCGGCGTGCAGATCGCCCGTTCGTAGCGGTGGTATACAAGAGGGAGGCGAGACGATGGCCCAAGCGCTGCGCCAGCTGGCGTCGATCGACGTCAGCGATCCCACACTCTACCAGGACGACACTTGGCGGCCGCTGTTCACGCAGCTCCGGCGCGACGACCCCGTGCACTATTGCGAGGCGTCGTCCTACGGTCCGTACTGGTCGGTGACGCGCTACGACGACATCTTCACCGTCGAGCTCGACCACGAGACATATTCCTCCGCCTCCGAGCTCGGCGGCATCCAGGTCGCGGATCAACCGAAGGGGCGGGAACGCGGCAGTTTCATCCGGATGGACCCACCGCGCCATACGGCGCAACGTCGCACCGTCGCCCCGATCGTGGCGCCGTCCAATCTCGTCAACCTGGAAGCGCTGATCCGCAAACGCACCTCCGACGTGCTCGATGCGCTGCCGCGCCGCGAGACCTTCGACTGGGTCGAGCGCGTCTCGATCGACCTCACCAACATGATGCTGGCGACGCTGTTCGATTTTCCATGGGAGGATCGCATGAAGCTGACCTGGTGGTCGGACGTCGCGATCGCCAATGTCCACTCGCCCGACGCTGTCGTGCACTCCGAGGACGAGCGCTTCGCCGAGCTCGACAGGATGGGGAAATACTTCCGCGGATTGTGGGATCAGCGCGCCGAGCGGTCGCCGAGCTTCGACCTGATCTCGATGCTGGCCCATTCGGACGCCACCCGCAACATGGATCCCAGGGAATTCGTCGGCACGCTCGCGCTCCTGATCGTCGGCGGCAACGACACCACGCGCAACTCGATGAGCGCGGGCCTGATGGCGCTGGTCGAGAACCCCGCGCAGCTCGAGCTGCTGCGCGCGCGGCACGACCTGATCCCGAACCTCGTCTCCGAGACCATCCGCTATCATACTCCGGTGCTGCACATGCGCCGCACCGCGACGCGGGACACCGAGCTTGCGGGCCGCCGAATCGCCAAGGGCGACAAGGTCGTGATGTGGTACATCTCCGGCAACCGCGACGAGGAGAAGATCGAGCGTGCCGACGCCTTCATCATCGACCGCAACAAGCCGCGGCAGCATCTCGCGTTCGGCGCTGGTATCCACCGCTGCGTCGGCGACCGGCTCGCCGAGCAGCAGCTCCGCATCCTCTGGGAGGAGATTCTGGCGCGTGACCTGCGTTTCGAGATGATGGGGCCGCCGGTCCGGCTCTATTCGAATTTCATCCGCGGCATCCGCTCCCTGCCGGTAAGGATATTGGATTGATTGTTGTGTTGTCATTCCGGAGCGCGAGCGCCGCGAGCGAACCCGGAATCTCGAGATTCCGGGTTCGATGCTTCGCATCGCCCCGGAATGACAGGAGTGGAAATGAACCAAGCCGTTGACGTCCTGATCATCGGTGCCGGTGCCTCCGGCGCCGCGGTGGCGTGGTCGCTGGCCAACACGAAGATGCACATCCTCTGCCTCGAGCAGGGGGGCTGGATGAAGCCGTCGGAATATCCGAGCACCGGGCGCGACTGGGAGGCGAAGTTCTATGGCGAGTGGTCGACCAGCCCGAACATCCGCGGCAGGCCAGAGGACTATCCCATCAACGACGACCATTCGCCGATCAAGGTCGTGAATTTCAACGGCGTCGGCGGCTCGACCATCATGTACACCGCGCACTGGCCGCGGCTGCATCCGTCCGACTTCAGGGTGAGAACGCTGGACGGCGTCGCCGACGACTGGCCGATCGACTACGATACGCTGGTGCCGTTCTTCGAGGAGAACGACCGCATGATGGGCGTCTCGGGGCTATCAGGCGATCCGCGCTCGCCGCTGACCCATCCGCCGATGCCGCCGCAGCCGCTCGGGCTCTCCGGCCCGCTGATCGCCAACGCCATGAACAAGCTCGGCTGGCACTGGTGGCCGTCCGACACCACGGTCGCCACCACCGACTATGAGGGCAGGGCGCGCTGCATCAATCTCGGCCATTGCACGCCGGCCTGCGCCCAGGGCGCGAAGGCCTCGACCGACATCACCTATTGGCCGCAGGCGCTCCGCGCCGGTGTCGAGCTCAAGACCCATTGCCGGGTGCGCGAGATCACGACCAACGAGCATGGCATGGCCTCCGGTGTCGTCTATTACGACGAGGACGGTGTCGAGCAGTTTCAGCCGGCCGAGGTCGTGATCCTCGCCTGCAACGGTGTCGGCACGCCGCGCATCCTGCTCAACTCGGCATCCGGCAAATTCCCCGATGGCCTCGCCAACTCGTCCGGTCTGGTCGGTAGGAATCTGATGTTCCACCCCTATGCTCAGATTTATGGTTTTGTCAGCGAGCCGACCGATTCCAACCGGGCGCCACCCACCTGCCTGTGGAGCAAGGAATTCTACGACACCGACCTGACGCGCGGCTTCGTGCGCGGCTATGGCATCCAGTTCGGCCGCGGCGCCGGGCCGGTGTTCGAGGCGGTGGTGAGCGAGCAGAAGGGCATCCTGCCGTGGGGGCCGGACCATCACCGCATCTTCCGCAGGCTCAACGGCCATCGGCTGCACGTCTCGGCGATCTGCGAGGACCTGCCGGAGACGCACAACCGCGTCACCCTCGATCCCGTGCTGAAGGACAGCCATGGCATCCCGGCGCCGAGGATCGACTACACGATCTCCGAGAACAGCCAGAAGATGATGGCGCACGGGTTGGCACGCGGCCGCGAGATTCTCGAGACGGCCGGCGCGACCGACATCTGCGTCAACAGCCCGATCCCCTGGGGCGGCTGGCACCTGCTCGGCACCGCGCGGATGGGCACCGACCCCGACAGGAGCGTGGTGAACGAATGGGGCCGCTCCCACGACGTGAAGAATCTGTTCATCGTCGACGGCAGCGTGTTCGTCACCTCCGGCGGGGTCAACCCGACATCGACGATCCAGGCGATCGCGCTCTACGTCGCCGACCAGATCAAGCAGCGCCTCGCCAATCTGTTCGACTGAGGATTTCGATGACCGCCGACCATGCTCTCACCCCAAGGCAGCAGGACGATCTCCGCAGCGTCGCCGCGATGATGATCCCGGCGAGCAGCGAATATGACGTGCCCGGCGCGGATGACGCCGCGATCCAGGCCGACATTCTGGCGACGCTCGGCCGCGACACGAAGCAGGTTTCGGCCGCGCTCGACCACATCGCGCGGCTGGCCGGTGAGCCGCTCGCGGCGCTCGACGGCGCCAAGCGTGAAGCGGTGGTGACGGAATTCCGCGCCGGCGGCGGCCTGCCTGCCGCGACGCTCGCCCGCGTCATCCTGCAATGCTACTACCGCGACGACCGCGTGCTGCGTTCGCTCGGCCTGGAGCCGCGCGCGCCGTTCCCGAAAGGCCACGTCCTGCCGGACGGCGACTGGTCGCTGCTCGACCCGGTCAAGGCGCGGCCGGCGAAGCTGCGCGGGGTGCCGTAGTTTTGGGGAGCCGTAGTTTTGTAGTTTCCTAGCCCGGGTGAGCGACTTGTCCGCCGAAGCTCGGAGAGCGAAGGCGGAACGATACCTGGGAATCCCGCATGTCGCGGCGCTCATGCGGGCTACGCTTCCGTTGCGCCGGGGGTGCGTAGCCGGTCCGAAGCCCCCATCTCGGATGGCAGCTCTGCCCTTGCGCGAAGGCAGTCCGCCAACCATCTGACGTGGCTGAAGGAATCTTGTCATGTTGGATTTTACCTCCGCTTTCTCTGCCGACGGCCTGTCGGCGGCCTCTCACCCGGAAACTGAAGTCAGCGACCAGGCGCTGCTCGACGCCTATTCCAATGCCGTGATCGGCGTGACCGAGAAGGTCGGGCCGGCCGTGGTGCGGGTCGAGACCGGGCCCAAGGTCAGGACCGCGCGCGAGCGCGGCGGGCTCGGCTCCGGCATCGTCATCTCGCCCGACGGTCTGGTCTTGACCAACAGCCATGTGGTCGGCGCCGCCAAGGAGATCAGGTTGCGGGACACCGAGGGTGCGGTCACTGACGCACGCGTGCTCGGGGTCGATCCCGACACCGATCTGGCGCTGCTCCGCGCCAACGGCGTGCGCGATCTGCCCTATGCCTCGCTCGGCAACTCCAAGCATCTGCGCCGCGGCCAGCTCGTCATCGCGATCGGCAATCCGCTCGGCTTCGAATCGACGGTGACCGCCGGCGTGGTGTCGGCGCTCGGCCGCTCGATCCGCTCGGTCTCGGGCCGCACCATCGAGGATGTGATCCAGACCGACGCCGCGCTCAACCCCGGCAATTCCGGCGGGCCCTTGGTGTCGTCCAAGGCCGAGGTGATCGGCATCAACACCGCGATCATCAATGGCGCGCAGGGCATCTGCTTTGCGGTCGCCAGCAACACCGCGCAGTTCGTGCTGTCGGAGATCATCCGCCACGGCTATGTCCGCCGCGCCTATATCGGCGTCGCCGGCCAGACCGCACCGATCCCGCGCCGCCACGCGGTGGTCGCCGGCGTCCAGAACCAGATGGGCGCGCTGCTCGCGCAGATCGAGCCGGACGGTCCGGCGTCGCAGGCCGGGCTCTTGCCGGGCGATGTTGTGATCAGGCTCGACGGCGTCGACATCAACGGCGTCGATGACCTGATCCGCGTGCTCGACCGCGACCGCGTCGGCAGGACGCTGGCGATGGACGTGTTGCGGCTCGGCAGGCTCAGGGCGATCGACATTCATCCGGTGGAACGCAAGCCGGCGGCACGGCAGGCGCTCGCGCCGTAGCGCCTCGGGCTTGCAAAATATCCCGTTTGGGCCAAGTCGACGCCTTACTTTGGGCTGCTGGCCAGCGGAATTGTCCGCTGCCAGCGAGCACGGGTGAAGGATCGATGTCGGAGCCGATATCCGCTTTCGTCAAATTGCGCATCGATCGTCCGAGGCTCGTGCAGTGGCTTGATGCTCCGGTCGCGCTGGCCTCGCGCTGGACCGATTGGCGGGATATGGGGGGACAATACGCTAGCGGGAGCGACGACAAGGACCTCAAAGATTTCTCAAATGTCGAGATGGCAGCAAAGATGGCCGAGTGCGACCGAATTCTCCGCCGCTGCCGGGACAACAGATTCGCCTTGAAGAGCGTCTTGAGGACTGCGGAAGCGCCGCAATACAAGCATGCCTCATATCGGACCGACACCCGGGACTTCGTCGCGGGATCGCTCACCTATGCGGAGAACCTGATCAATTTCATTGTGTTCTATGCGATCGTGCGCGGTGTTGGGGAATTCTTAGCCCCCGACGATTACGGCGTCGCAGTGCTGCATGATTTCGTATGGGGCGCCCCCGAAGAGCACGTCACCCACTCCGCCGTGCGGCTCGGCCCTGGCGCGCGTTCCGGGTTCATGCATGCTGACGAAATGGCGAGCGCGGGCGGTGCATTCCAGCCGATCGCAGACGAGATGCTCTCGCAGGAGTCGAAGCCGCCGGAGATCGACGAGCTGGACAGTTTGAAATAGCCCAGCAGCGCAGGGTGGCTGAGCTGTGCTTTGCGCCACGTTCGCCCACAAGGACCCTCGAGGGGAAGGGTCGGCACGCGATCGAGCGAAGCGAGATGCGTGCTGGGGTGGGGTGGCGGTCTCTCCGTATTAGACAGTGTGCGCGCGGAAGCATCACCCCACCCCGGCTCACATTCCGCTTCGCTTCATGTGAGCCGACCCTCCCCCTCCGGGGGAGGGTGACCGGTCGTGCCGATGGCTCGAGCTCATATGCGATAACCCTGCCCACAAGGGGAGAAGGGAAGCGGAGCGCTACTCTGCCGCCGCGGCAAAGCGGCTGTTCTCCAACTCCGCCTCCAGCC
>NZ_JAFAVV010000213.1 GCF_019242285.1 Bradyrhizobium sp. | reverse complement strand
ACCCGCTGGTTGGCCTCGTCGTCAATGTCGCGGCTGAATTCCACCGTGATGGCGCTATCGCCGCTGGGCAGAATACGGGGCTTGGCACGGGTCGGGACCATGACCTCAAAAACTCGTCGGCGCAGTGCCAGCCATAGCGCGTTTTGCGGCTATGTGGAATCCGGTTTGCGCCGATTAGCCTTGTCAGTTCAATAAATTAATACGCATTCGCGCGATAACGCGGATTAACTCTCTTGTCATGCAAATGGCGGGACCTCGACCGCGCCCGCGCCTCTTGACGCGATGGCCGTGCCCCGCAAGATGCGCGCTTGTAGTCCCTTTCGGAGCCGACGTTCCAATGCCATTGAGCCCTGAAGCCATCGCCACGCTGTCGCGCGTCACCACCGCTACGATCACCACCGTGCTGCTCAAGAAGGGCCTGCGGAACGTCTGGATGCGCGGCGCGCGTCCGCTCCGGCCCGGGCAGCCCCGGCTGGTCGGCGAAGCGTTCACGCTGCGTTTCGTGCCGGCGCGCGAGGACCTCGCGACCCCGGAATCCTGGTCGTCACCGATCTCGACCCGCACCGCGATCGAGGCGATGCCGCAGGGCTGTATCGCCGTGGTCGATGCCATGGGAATCACCGACGCCGGCATTTTCGGCGACATTCTCTGCGCGCGCATGGTCAAGCGTGGGGTGACGGCCCTGATCACCGACGGGGTGGTGCGCGACATCGAAGGCGTGCTCGGGACCGGCCTGCCGGTCTGGTGCGACGGCTACGCGGCCCCGCCATCGGTAGCCGGGCTGACCTTCGTCGGCTGGGGCGAGCCGATCGGCTGCGGCGGGGTGGCGGTGTTCCCCAACGACATCGTGGTGGCTGATCAGGACGGCGCGGTGCTGATCCCGCAGAAGCTGCTCGATCACGTGTTGGCCGACGGTCCCGAGCAGGAGCGGACGGAGGCCTGGATCGTCGAGGAAGTGAACAAGGGTGCGGTGTTGCCGGGGCTCTATCCCATGAACGCCGAGACCAAGGCGCGCTACGAAGCATCGAAGGCGAAATAGCCGGCCGCGCAGGCCCGGTCGTCGCAAAACAGGAGAAACGCCATGGACATCCATCTCGCCGGCTCGCGCCCGAGCCGCCGCGCGCCGAAGGAGAATTTTACCGGCACGGTCTGGCAAGACCCGATCATCACGCCGCAGGCGCCGGCCCGGATGGTGGCCAACCGCGTCGCCTTCGAGCCGGGCGCGCGCACGGCGTGGCACACCCATCCGCTCGGCCAGACGCTCTACGTCATTTCCGGTGTCGGCCGCGTCCAGACCCAGGGCCAGCCGGTGCGCGAGATCAAGGCTGGCGACGTCGTGTGGATTCCGCCGGGCGAGAAGCACTGGCACGGCGGCGCGCCGACGACCGGCATGGCCCACATCGCGATGCAGGAATCGCTCGACGGCAACCACGCGACCTGGATGGAGCACGTCACCGACGCGGAGTACTCCGCCGCGCCTGCCTAAAGGGTATGGCCTGCTCGGCATGCGCTAAATCCGCTCCGCCGTCCAGGTGCCCGAGCACAACGTGCCGTGCCAGGTGCCGGAACCGGACGTGCCGGAGAGGTGGCCGCTTCCGACCGCGCGCTTGATGCCGCTGGTCAGCATCACGCTGATGTTGCCGGCGTCGGCGACTCGGCCGGAGGCCCTCATCATCGTATCGCTCGATCCGACCTGGCCGTTGCTGATGCCGATCGAGACGGTGGCGCCGTTGCCGCATTCCGACTTCGGCGAGGCGATGTGCACGCTCCATTCACCGTCGAAGGTCGCGGCCGAAGCGCGCGCCGTGAGCGGCGTGGTCAGCAGCAACAGAATGTCGGTGGCGACAATCACTTTGTGAAAATGCCTCATGGCAATCCCCTTTGTTTTGGACGAGGGGATCGTTTCATGCGGGACGATTGTTCGATGTGATCGCTGTCACGCCGTCATGCGGCCTGCGACGTCGCGCATGAAGCAAGGCCTCGCCAAATAGGGCGAGGCCTCGGAATCAGCGGTATCCGCGAATGATCAGTTCACCCGCGTCCAGGTCTGGCCACCGCAAAACATGCCGCCGAAGGCGCAGCCCTGCACCCGCAGCGTGTCCGGCCCCTTGAGCGCGATCGTCGAATCATAGGTGCTGCCGGTGTTGGGGTCGAGGATGCGGCCGCTCCATTTCTGGTCCTTGCCGGGCCGCATGTTGATCAGCACCTGCTCGCCGTTCTGATTGGATTTCGCGTCAACCGAATAGCCGCAGAGATTGCCGCCGCACTGCTCGATGCGAACCTTGCCTTCCTTCTCTTCGGTCAGCCAGATGCCGACCGGTGAATTGGGATCGCGGGGCGCTGCTGCGACGGGAGCAGGCGCAGGGGCGGCGGGACCCTGCGATGGGGCGGGTGGTGGAGGGGGCGGAAGCGCTGCGACCTCGGGCGCGGGCGCAGGTGCGGGAGCGACCTGCGGCGCAGGCGCAGGTGGCGGCAAGGCGGCAGCAGTATCGGTTGCCGGGCTGCCGGCCGTCGAATCGGTCGCCGCCGTTGCGGGCGCGGGAGCCGGCGCCGGTTGAACTGCCGGAGCGGCGGCCTGGTCGGCCGGCGGTGGTGACGGCTCGGTCCGGGCCTCCTGCGGCGCCTCCTTGGGTGTGCCCTGCTTGTCGGTGCGGGCGCGCTTGGCCTTTCGCGGCGTGTTGGAGTTGTCAAAAACCCCCGGGATCGTAACCGTCCCGCGGTCCGGATCGATCCGGATGGTGCGGCCGCCATATTCGAATTGGTATTGTTGTGCCTGCGCGGCAGCATTGCTCGCCAGCAGGCAGACGGCTAGCGCCAATAGCCTTTTCATCGAAATCTCCTGAGCGGCTGAAATCCCCGACCGACCGTAGGTCGCTGCGCCGTTCCGCAGCGTGACCTATGTCACTTTTCAAACATGAGTCTTGCGCGAGCGATCCTGGTTCAACCGGGCAATGTAGTCCAATTCGGGGCACCGGAGTGCTTCACTTCCAGGAGATCGGCGGCATCAGGGCCTAGTCGAACCAGCCGGCGTAGATCCTCTTGAAGCTGCCGTCCTCGATCGAAATGTGCAGCCACTGGTCGATGAAGGCTTTCAGCGCCTCGTCGCGCTGCAGCCAATAGGCCTTCTCGGAGAAGTCGAACGGCTGGTCGGGATGCACCGCACAGAGCACGCCCGGATGCAGCTTCTGCTGATAGCGGGTCTCGGAGGCGTCGGTCATCATCACGTCGGCGTCGCCCTTGGCGATCTCGTCGAAGATCGTGACGTTGTCGCCATGGACCCTGATCTCCGCGTTCTTGACGTTGGCGCGCGCGAAGCGCTCGTTGGTGCCGCCGGGGTTGACGATGACGCGCACGCCGGGCTTGTCGATGTCGGCGATGGTCGCGAACCTGTCGCGATCGGTGCAGCGCGCGATCGGGGTTTTGCCCTCGCGCATGATCGGGGCCGAGAAGAATCCCTTCCTCTGCCGGTCGAGCGTGATCGAAATCCCGCCCATCGCGATGTCGAAATCGCCTTCCTCGAAATCCTTCATCAGCTTCGGCCACGCGGTCTGCACGTACTCGATTCTGACGCCGAGCGCCTTGCCGAGCGCTTCCGCCATGTCGACGTCGAAACCGGTGAACTTGCCGGTGTCTTGTCGAGATGGCTGAAGGGCAGGTAGTCGCCGGTCATGCCAACCCGCAGGGTGCCGCGCTTGACGATGTCGTCCAGACGCGCGTGCGAGGCTTCCTGGGCAAGCGCGGGAACCGCAAATAGACAGGTCGCAACCAGCGCCGCAGCTATACGATAGATCATGCTTGTCCGCCCGTCGAGTTCATGCCTGTTGTGGCATGGGATTTAGACCAGTCGGCCGGAGCAGGCCAGTGGAAGCAATGATCATCTCGATGTGTGAGGCCTCGGTCGATTTTCTCGGCGAGCTGCCGAGGGCGTAGCCGTCAGGTCTCATCGCTCTTGCGAACCAGATCGGCGACCGTGGTGCGCCCGATGATCTCCGATTTCAGTTGCTCGAAGCGGCTCTGCGCCTCGCGCTCGCATTCATCCACCAGCTTGACGGCGGCTTCCCGGTCCAGCGGACCAATGGCGACGGGAGCGGTGCTGGTGCCGAGCGACTCGTCGACGAAATACTCGCCCTCATCCGAGCGGCGGACGGTCCATTTGAAACGGAGGGCTGCGATCGGACCGGGACCGCTCTTGCTGTAACCATCCACATCGTCGGATGCGGGGGCCGCGGTGGATTTTCCCGCAGCTTTGGCGGTGCCCGGCTCACGCTGGGGCACCGGCCTGTCCAGGATGCTCGCGATCGCTGCGAGCGCGTGATCCGTCGGGTCGCTCCGGGGCAAAAAGCGCCTCCCACTTCAATCAAATCAAACGGCCTTCAAAAAGCTTTCACGTCCCCCAATTTCCGATTGCAGTCTATCTCATTTCAGGTCAGGCGCAAATCGGCGGTCGCCGGTCACGCCAAGGGCACTCCTGCTCGAGCTGGCCGGCGCTGCTCCAGGCGAGTGGCACCGACATCGCCGGCTGACCCGACATGTTGAACATGCTGGTCGCGGGCATGTAGCGGCGCAGCACTGGCCCGATATGGGACAGGTCCTGCGACATCGCGTCGAGTTCA
>NZ_JAFAVV010000947.1 GCF_019242285.1 Bradyrhizobium sp. | reverse complement strand
CGATCCGGTGCGGGTCGCCGAAGGCCTGACGCATCAATTGATCGATCTGAAGAAATATGCCGCGGCCGTCACGTGCCCGACTGCGTTCATCCGCGGCACCCGCAGCGCCGAGATGACGCCGGAGGCCGCCAAGGACGTCGCGAAATTCTGGACCAGGACCGAGGTCGACATCCTTTCGGTCGAGGCCAAGTCTAGCCTGCAACTGGAAAATCCGAAAGACCTTGCGGCGGCGATCAATGCGTTCGCCGAGAAGAGGCTGTGATCGGCGTGTTGCATCGCCTCATGAAAAAACGTCAACCGGGCGACGGATTGCTGCGCAATCCGATCTCTCCAACAGCAGAGGCGGGCATCGCTGCTGCCGCGACATGGCTATTTCGTCTCGCGCGTGATGCTGACACGCGTCTGGTCGACGAAATCCTTGGGTGCCTGGTCCAGACGCCGAAACAATTCGCGCTCGACGACGACGGCCCGATTCCGAAGGAGCTTCTTGCAACTCTCCCTCACATAGACCCCGCCCACGGGCCCTTCGCCGGCCTGCGGTTGCAGCTCGGCGCAGGTCCATCCGTCATCGCCATAGCGCGACTTGACCTGGATGCCGAGCAGGAAGGCCTTCTTTCGCATGTAGAGCCGGGCCTTGGCATCGGTATCGATGTTCAGCCCCGCGACGCGACCGGCATCGTCGATGCGAAGCGTCAGGGTGACCGGGTGGCCGGCCACCAGCGTGCCCTCGCGGCTGGTCTGCGGATCGAACTCGAAGTGTACCGCGCGCAGGCCGTCCGCGTCGGCCGCGCAGTCGCGCCAGTCCGACCATTTTGTCAATTTGCGCTGAGGGTCGCCAGCACAAGCGAGATTGACATAGCCCGCGTCGGGAATCGCGGTGACGGGCATGCCGACCGTGATGTCGCGCAGATCGTAGACCGGCTCCGCCTGGGCGAGCGCCGCCTGCGCGCCGCAGACAAGCAGCAGCGCGGGCAGGATGGTGCGGCAGATCGGCCTCATTGTTTGCTCGGCTCCGTGCCGGAACCCGGCGCCCCGGCGGTCTTGTAGATGTCGCAGACCCGGGACGTGTTGCCGAAGAAGCCTGTGCATTCGTCGTAGGTCGGCTCGCCCTTGCCCTTGATGTGGGCGAGCACGTAGTCGGCGACGGCCTCGATGTCGGGCTGGCGCAGCAAGGTGCCGCCTTCGGGCGGGATGCGGTCGCCGACCTCCTGCCGCGTCATCCCGTGGCATTTGACGGTGTCGTAGGCGCCGCGCATGAAGAAGGGCATGCCGGTGCCGGGTCGGCCGCAGGAGACGGTCTCGATGATCTGTTCGCGGTCCAGCTCGGTCCTGCGCAGCGACAGCGCGTCGCCGCCATAACCGCCGCCGCCATTGCCGTGCCATTTGTGGCAGCCGAAGCAGTTGGCGCGCCTGAACACGGCCTTGCCGGCGTCCGCCGGGTCCGGCGGCGAAGCCGATTGGCCGAGGGCGAGCGGCGCGCATATCATGACCAGCGCCATGCACGACGCGAACGGGACGGTTCTGAAATTCTTCATATGACCTTCTCAAGAAGAGGAGCGGAGGCGCGCGGCCTCCGCTCCTCGCAATCACGTCAGAGTCCGAAGACGTAGAGCATCGATCCGGGCTGCATCTTCTTCAGCTCCGGCGTCGCATCGACGAACCATTTGTCCCAGGCGCCGCCCATGCCGACGAGGATGGCGACATATTGCTTGCCGTCGACGGAGAACGTCATGGGAGGCGCATTCACGCCGCCGCCGGTGTTGAACTCCCAGAGCTTCTGCAGCGTCTTGCCGTCGAGCGCCTGCACCTCGCCCGAGGGCTGCCCAGAGAACACCAGGTCGGGCGTGGCGAGGATGCCGCCGAGATTCGGGAACGGCGTCTCGAACTTCGCGGCCTGCTTGCCCGTCGTGACGTCGATCGCCGTCACGCTGCCGGTGATCCGCACCGGCTGGCTCGGCCCGCCGCCGGTCCAGAACTCACGCGCCTTGAGCTTGTCCGGAACAGCTTCCTCGACGGTGATGCGGTTGCAGCTCTCGATCACCGGGATGTACCAGAGCTTCAGCTCCGGATTGTAGGCGGTCGGCGGCCAGTTCTTGCCGCCCATGTTGCCGGGGCAGATGTCGGTGACCTTGTTGTCCCGGCTCGGCGTCACCGCCGCATTGTAGCGTTGCACCGGCGTCTTGGGATCGTACTCGATCGGCTTGCCCGACTCGGCGTCGATGCCCTTGGTCCAGGTCACCTGCTTGACGAAGGGCAATCCCCACATGAACTTGCCGCTGGTGCGGTCGATCGCATAGGCGAAGCCGTTGCGGTCGGCCTCGAGCGCGAGCTTCTGCGAGGCGCCGTTCGGCCCGGCCACATCGACCAGCACATTCTCGGCGACGCTGTCGTAGTCGTAGGGATCGTTCGGCGTGTGCTGATAGTGCCATTTGATCTTGCCCGTCGCGGCGTCCAGCCCGAGCGAGCTGTCGGTATAGAGATTGTCGCCGGGACGATACTGGTTGTCCCAGTCGGGGCCCGGATTGCCGACGCCCCAGATCAGGGTGTCGGAAGAGGGATCATAGCTTCCGGTCACCCAGGTCGAGCCGCCGCCTGAAGCAGCCGAATCGTTGTTGTCCTTCCAGGTGTCGCTGCCGGGCTCATCCTTGCCCGGAATGGTGTAGGTCCGCCACACCTCCTTCTGGGTGGCCAGGTCCGTCGCCGCGATCCAGCCGCGAATGCCGTACTCGGCGCCGGCGACGCCCGTGATCGCCATGTTCTTCACAATCAGCGGCGCGCCGGTGATGACCTCGCCCTTGTCGGGATTGGCGACCTGCCGCTGCCAGGCGACCTGCCCGGTCTCCTTGTTGGTCGCGACCAGCCGGCCGTCGAGCGTGTGCGAGATCACGAGATCGCCCCACAGCGCGATGCCGCGATTGTCGACGCCGCAGCAGGCGACCGCGCCGGCCCAGTCGTGGTCGGTCTTGGGGTCCATCTTCCAGAGCAGGGTGCCCTTGCCGCCATGCGCATCGATCTTGTAGACCGAGCCCCAGCCGTCGGTGACGTACATCATGCCGTTCTCGACGATCGGCGTGCCTTCGAGGCCGCCATGCGTCCAGATGCCGCCGCCCTCGACGCCGCCGAGATGCATGGTCCAGGCGACCTTGAGATTCTTGACGTTGTCCTTGTTGATGTCCTTCAGGCTGGAGAAACGGGTCGCCGAATAGTTCTTGTGATGATGGATCCAGTTGCCCGGCTCCTTGTCGGGATTGAGCAGGCGCTCCTGGGTCATGTCGTCGGCGGCGCGTGCCGGTACGATCGAACACAGGGCGGCTGCGGCGACCGTCACCAGCAGGGCCGATTTCAATCCGGATTTGACAGGCTTGTGCATGTATTTCCTCCTCAGGAATGATTCTTGTTACATCGGACGGATTGGCTCGCTCGCGTCGTGCAAACGGAGCGGGCGGCAGGCTCAAGGCGATTTGCGAATTTCCACCTCCGTTTCGATTGTTCCGGCTTTCTGAAAGGCGAGCGTACAGGTGAAGCGTTCGCCCGCGATGAGTCTCTGTCGCGTCTGCAGCAGCATCACGTGGTATTCGTTCGGCTTCAGGATGAGCGTCGAGCCCGCGGCAACCGGGATCGACGCGACGGATCGCATCGCAGGCGCGCCTTCGCCGCGATCGACGGTGTGTTTCTCGGAAAAGTTGGCGATCGGACAGCGGACGCGCATCAGCGCATCAGGCGTGCCTGTCTCGTTGTGAAGGGTGAGCAGCAACGGAATATCGCGGCCGACCTCGTCGCTGGCGGCGGTCCAGGCATCCGAGACCGTCAGCCCTTCGGCGCGGGCGGCACCGAAGCAGGTAGTGAACAACAAGCAGGCGGCGGCGAGGCAAACCAGACTGAACCCTGCGGGTCTTGCCAGGCCAAGGCGGGTCGACGCCGCCTTCACCTCTGATCCTGGCCGATCCCGCGATCCCGGCACGTCGCTCCCCTGTGGCTCCTCTCTCGAGGGAGGAGCTTCGAACTCTGAACTCGTACTCCGAATGCAGACATGCTAAACGGCTTTTTGGCCTAAATGTGGTACAGGCATTGGCCGCGAGCCGAGATGCGAGTCGTCACATCCTCCCCCTCCCTGGTCGATCAGGTCGTCGAGGCGATCTCGGATGAGATCGTGACCGGCGTTCTGCCGTCCGGTTCGAGGTTGATTCAGGACGATCTGGCGCGAGCCTACGGAGTGTCGCGGCAACCGATCCAGCAGGCGCTGACGCTGCTGCGGGGCTACGGTCTGGTGCAGAGCGCGCCGGGCCGCGGCCTGATCGTCTCACCGATCGACGCCGGTTTCGTCAGCGATCTCTACGAGATCCGCGCCATGCTCGAGGGACTGGCGGCCCGGTTGGCAGCCGAACGCGCGCGCGATCGGGCGGCCCTGGAAGGGCCGGCCCTTATCGTGGCAGGCCGCGAAGCGGCCAGGAGCGGGCTCGTGCAGCGCCAGATCGAGGCCGACATGGCGTTCCACACCTTCATCAATCATCTTTCAGGCAACGAGCTGATCGAGGAAACCGTCCGCCCGCATTGGCTGTATTTCCGGCGCGTGATGTCGGAGCTGCTGCAGAAGCTGGAAGGCATGTCCGCGAGCGTATGGGACGATCACGAGGGCATCCTCGACGCCATCGTCAGGAGCGACGCCAACGAAGCCGAGCGGCTGAGCCGCGAGCATATTTCCAAGGCCGCCGGCAAGTTCGTTCGTCACCTGCAGCCGCGCGGCGACGGCAGGCCGCAGCCGCGGCGCCGGTTGTCGTCCGGGAAGCTGCTGGCGTAGGCGATTGCTCCACGAGGATCAGCCTTGCCGAATGCGGTGCGCCGCGCTTCTGGACACTGATCTGCCGCGATGCCAGAGTTCCCGGGCAGAGAGGAAACACGCGTATGACAATCATCGACTCCCAGGTTCATGCTTATGAAGCGAACACGCCGAAGCGCCCTTGGCACACCGTGCCGAACTGGCCCGATCACGTCACCGGCGACGAGATGGTGGCGGCGATGGACAAGGTCGGCGTCGACGGCGCAATCTTCATCTCCTCCTTCTCGATGTACCGCTATGACGCGAGCTATGCGGTGGACGTGGCGCGCGCCCATCCCGGCCGCCTCGCCATCGTCAAGCCGGTCGACCCGGACGATCCAGGCGTGGCGGACGTCGTCGCCGACTGGAAGAAGACGCCGGGCACCGTCGGCATCCGCATCATGCTGCCCAAGGAAGGCAAGCGCGCGGCCGACGATCCCGGGCTCGACCGCATCGCGCGCGCCGCCGCTCGCCACGATTTTCCCGTGAACGTGTTGTGCTGGGACAATCTGGACACAGGCGCTGCACTGATCGATCGCCATCCCGACACGCGCTTCATCCTCGATCACCTCGGCATCCTGCAGCCGCGCGTGCCGCCGGCGCCGGCCGAGCCATGGGCCGATCTGCCGAAAGTGCTGGCGCTGGCGAAGCGTCCAAACGTCGTGATCAAGGTCAGCGGCGCCTGCACGCTGTCGCACCAGCCCTATCCGTTCCCCGATATCTGGGATCCCCTGGGGCGCGTCTTCGATGCCTGGGGCTTCGAGCGCTGCCTGTGGGGGACGGACTGGACGCGTGCCTTCGCCGTCGTCAACTACGAGCAGGCCGTGAAACCCTTCGTCGAGACCGACCGCCTCTCCGACAGCGAGCGCGCCATGCTGATAGGCGGCGCCTGCGCCAAGGCCTATGGCTGGTCACCGAAGAAGGGATAGTTAGTCCGGCTTGCAATGATGAGCGGTAGGGTGGGCTAAGGCGCGGACGCGACGATGCTTCGCATCGCGCGGAGCGATGTGCCCACCATTGCATCAACAGCTCGGCTTGGATGGTGGGCACGCTCCTGCCTTCGTGTGGCGAACTTACGTGCATGTGGCCGCTTAGCCCACCCTGCCGATCTCATGACGCAGTAGGGTTAGCCCACCCTACAGGTCTCATCGACTCGCGCGCTGCCGGCTCATGAATTCCAGAATCAGCCGCGCGATCTCGTCGTTCTGCTCGTCGAGGGCGAAATGGCCAGCATCGAGCTGATGGATTTCGGCATCCGGCAGGTCGCGCCCGTATGCGTCGCCGCCGGCCGCGATGAACGAGGGGTCGTTGCGTCCCCATGCGACGAGCGTGGGCGGCTTGCGCGCGCGCAGCCAGGCCTGCCATGCCGGATATGAGGCGACATTGGTGCGATAATCGTAGAGCAGGGCGCCCTGGATTTCGCGTTGCCCGGGCCGCGACAAATGGGCGAACTCGTCGGTCCAGGTGTCCGGGTTGTAGCGTTCTGGATGCGAGGTGCCGAGCGTATGGCGCTGCTCCGTCGCGGCCCACGACATGAACGTGTCGACGACGTCCGGATGCGCTTTTGGATCGGCCCAATATTTCGCGATGCCGGTCCACTTGGCGCCGAGGCCCTCCGCGTAGGCATTGGCGTTCTGAACGATGAGCGCCTGCACTCGCTCAGGCCGCGTCAGCATGACGCGGAAGCCAACCGGTCCGCCATAGTCGTGAAGCAAGAAGGTGCATCGGTCGATGCCAAGCTGATCGAGGAAATCGCCGGTGGTCTTTGCGAGCTGATCGAAGGTGTACGTGTAGGACGTCGGCGCCGGTGCGTCGCTCTGGCCAAAACCGGGGAAGTCGGGTGCGATCAGATGATAGTGGGGGGCGAGCAGCGGGATCAGCGTATCGAATTCGCGCGAGGAGGAGGGAAACCCGTGCAGCAGCACGATGGTCGGCGCGTCCTTCGGGCCGGCTTCCCGATAGAAGATGCCGACGCCGTCTGCCGTCACGCGATGATAGGTCGTCGTGGCCGTGGTGGATTGCAGCGGAGCGGCCTCTGCCGCATGGCCAGCCATCAACGCGGCTGCAGCCGCCAGTAGAGCTCCGGTTTTCATCATTGTCTTCCTGTACCAGGTCGGTTTCGGTCCCGTCGGGCGGCTGAGGCCGATCGGAGGCACCAGCGACGATAAACGCACATAAGTGCTGATCGGGAGTTTGAATGGGCCTTCCGTTGGGAGACTCCGTTGCAGAAACTGAAATGGTGATGTCCGGTGCGGTCGATTGAGCTACAAGGCGGCCGTCGCATTACGCGTCGCTGCAAGCCAGGGGTGGACGGAACGATGCCACTTGACCGCAGGTCCTTATCCGAGCGGCTTGCCGCGTTTCCGCGGCTCGGCCTTGCCAGTCTGCCAACTCCCCTCGAGCCGATGCCACGGCTGACGGCCCATCTGGGCGGACCGCGGCTCTGGGTCAAGCGCGAGGACGCGACCGGGCTCGGCTTTGGCGGCAACAAGCTGCGCAAGCTCGACTATGTCCTGCACGAGGCGGTCTCGCGTGGCGCCGATACGGTCGTCTCGGGCGGCGTCGTGCAATCGAACAGCCAGCGGCAGGTCGCCGCCGTCGCCGCGAAGCTCGGGCTGGCCTGCCATCTCGTGGTCTATCACGGCCGCCTCGCGCCGCCGACATCGGAATACGAGACCTCCGGCAACGCCTTGCTCAACCGCCTGTTCGGTGCCGAACTGCATGACGTGCCGTGGACCGGCGACCGCAACGTTGCCATTCGCGCGCTGTTCAGTGACCTCGAGGCGAAAGGCGGCAGGCCGTACTTCGTGCCCTATGGCGTGTCGGATGCGCTGGGCGCCGTGGGTTACGCCACGACGATCGCCGAGATCGAATCGCAGGCGGCGCAATCGGGTTTCACGCCGGCCGCGATCGTGCATTGCACCGGCAGCGCCGGCACGCAGGCGGGTCTCGTCGTCGGCGCCGCTCTGGCGCTCCCGGGCACGCGGATCGTCGGCATTGACATCGACGCCGAGCCCGAACGGGTGCGCGCCGATGTCGTAGCGTTTGCGAAGGAGGCATCCGGCCTGCTCGACATTCCCTTCGACGAAGCAGGCGTGGAAGTCGTCGCGGGGCATGCGGGACCTGCCTATGGCGTGCCGCATGACGCCACCATCGAGGCGATCCGGCTCGCCGGCCGGCTCGAGGCGCTCGCACTCGATCCGGTCTATTCGGGCAAGGGCCTCGCGGGCCTGATCGCTCTGATCCGCGAGCGACGTTGGCGCGAGGACGAGGACGTCGTCTTCCTGCACACCGGTGGCGCGCCGGCGCTGTTCGCCTACCAGCGCGCGCTCGGTATTTGATTTGTGCTCCCTCTCGCAGAGCCGGGAGGACGGATTGGGCGAAGCGTAGTCCGCCATTGCGTCGGATGCTCCCGGTGATCTCACTCCCCGTCTTTCTTGCGGAAGGCGGCCTCGCCGGCGTCGGACACCTCGACCCATTTCGGGTGAGGGGCTGCCTCGGCGTCGTAATTGTCGTGCCAGTTCCACCATTTGTAGGGCGGCGTCTGCGGATAGCCTTCCGGCGAATCCTCCCAGGTCTCCTGGCGGCCGAGCGCCGTCATGTCGAGATAGCTCCAGGTGGTCCCGACCGCCTCGTCGCCGCGGTTGTTGATGAAGTAGGTGCGGAACACCTTGTCGCCGTCGCGGATGAAGGCGTTGTGGCCGTGCCATTGATCCACGCCGAAATCGGCGTCGAAACTGTCCGTGATGGTGTACCACGGCATCGTCCAGCCCATCCGCGCCTTCAGCCGCGCGATGTCCGGCTGCGGCGCGCGCGAGGTGTAGGCCAGCGTGGTGTCGCGGGCGTTGAGATGGATGAGGTGGGCGACCTGGTCCGCGCCGAGGGAGCAGCCACGGCAGGCATGATCGGGCCAGCCGAACACACCGGGTTCGAAGAAGGCGCGGTAGATGACGAGCTGCCGGCGGCCCTCGAACAGGTCGAGCAAGCTGACCATGCCCTTCGGTCCATCGAACGCATAGGTCTTCTGCACCGCCATCCACGGCATCCGCCGGCGCTCGGCGGCGAGCGCGTCACGCGCGCGCATCACGGATTTCTCCTTTACAAGAAGCTGCTGGCGCGCGGCCTCCCAGGCCTCGGCTGACACGATCGGAGGCACCTGCATCGGACGCGGTTCGGTCTTGCTCGTTGTCATGTTCGTTCCTCTTCGCCTGTCGTTATCTTCGCCCCAAAGCTAGCCGCTCGGATCGATTGCCGAGAGTGACAAGTGTGTCGGGATTTGATCCGCCCTACGAACTGCACGCGGAAGCAAAACCACCGTGCGATTCGCATGTGTTGTCCAGGTCCTCCCACGAAAATATTCCATCTTCGCTTTTACCGAAATGTGTGGCATTCTCCCGCCATCCCGCTTCGTCGAGAGGGGCGTTTCGCGATCGTCACGAACGTGGAGGCGGGGAGCGGTGGCCGCGAGAGGTCGCAGCGTTTCCTTGGGAGCGCCGACGAACGATCTCTCGCGGACGGCCAAGGCGTGTGGTCCTGATCCCGCGACGCTGGGGTCAAGTCTCGCAGGAACGATGGGCGAGG